>JBGAOK010000031.1:0-30867 GCA_044221805.1 Meridianimarinicoccus sp. | reverse complement strand
CGTCAGCAGCAGCGCGCAGAACAACGCAAGGGCGAACCCCTGCCACGAGACCAGGGGGGGGCGAGTGCCGGATGCAGACATCATGCCTGTGAACCGCCGTCTAATAAAGGTTGCTCACAAAACATCCTGACCCACGCCCTCGCGAATGGCCGCGCGCAAAAAACTGCCCGCGCCGGACAGCGGCACCACATTCTCCGCATCCTGCCTTCACGCTATGGGCTGAAACCTAGCATGGCGTAAATGGCACGGCCAGCGCCGTTTGCGGACCTGCCGGGGGCAGCCGCCCGCGGCTTTCCCGCGCAACCGCTTCCGCTGCGGCAGGCGGCGGCTTGAAGGTCCGAGACACCGCGCCGCGCGTGCATCCCCGCCCCGAGTGCATTATAGAGATTGGCAATAGGTGTGGTGTCAAAGGTGAAGTCATGAGAACCGAAGTCCTGCCGGCTCCGACAGCGTTTCCCGTCTCGCCTCTGGCCCGGGGCGCCATCGGCGCGTGACCCCGTGCGCTCTGCGACACCGGCGTGCCTTGATCACCGGAGACCGTCCGTATTGGGGTGCGTGCGAGGCACCGCCGATCGCGCGGTCCGGCATTCGGGGCAATCAGGGCGGTGTTCATGGCGGTGTTCATGGCGCCGCAGCCGCCGTGACGTCCCCTTCACTTGACTGACAGGACACGACACTATGGATCAGGCTTCGATCAAGCAGGAAATCACCGAAATCTTCGAGGAGGTGATGGATCTCGAGGATGTCACCTTGAAGGATGACACCACCGCGAACGACATCGAGGAATGGGACAGCCTCAGCCATATCCGGCTGATCATCGCCATCGAGCGGAGTTTCGGCATCAAGTTCACCAATGCCGAGATCGAGAGCCTGAAGAAGTTCGGCGACCTGGTCGCCCTGGTCGGACGCAAGAAGGCCGCCTGACCGTTTCTGTTTTGCAAGTGCCTGTGGAGTATCCCCCATGTTCGAGTTGTCCCGCGGCCGCCTGCCCTGGCTGATCCCTGCGCCCGAGGATTTCCGCAAGACCGTGAAGGCGCTGAGCGCCGGCGACGCGCCGGTCGACGGAAGCCGGCTGGTCGCCCTGGCGGGGCATGATCTGGACATCGACGGGCTGATCGCGCTGGACCGGGCGGTCGCGAAGCTGTCCGGACGGATCACCGGCAGCGCGCTCGGCCGGGTGAAGCTCGCGCTGCTGGCCCAGGCCACCACCGACTATGCCGCGCCCGCGATCCGGGCCAGCGCGCTGCGCCACGGGATTCTGGTCGAGACCTACGTGCCGGCCTATGGCCAGGCCATGGCCGAGGTGATGGACCCGTCCAGCGGGCTCCGGACCTTCGGCGCCGAGATGGCGCTGGTCGCCGAGACGCCCCAGAGCCTTGGCCTGACCCGGTCCTTCATCGACCCCGCCGACGGCGCCGCGGCGGTGGCGGGTGCGGTGGCGATGCTGCGGTCCCTGGTCGAGGGGCTGCAGGCCGCCGGCATCCGCACGGTGATCCTGCAGACCCTGGTCGCCCCTGCCGATCCCTGGGCGGGCCATCTCGACCGCCGGGCCGGCGGCGCGCTCGCCGCCCAGATCGCCGCGGTCAACCAGGGCATGGCGGATCTCTGCGCCAGCCATGCCGCGGTGCTGTTCGACGCCGATGCCATCGCCGGGCTGGTGGGCCGCGCGCTGTGGTCCGATGCCGGGCTCTGGCACCGCGCCAAGGTGCCCTTCGCGCTGGATTTCGCGCCGCTCTACGGCGAGAAGTTCGGCCAGCTCTTGCGCGCGCTGAAGGGCCGGTCGTCGAAATGCCTGGTGCTCGACCTCGACAATACCTGCTGGGGCGGGATCATCGGCGATGACGGGCTGGAAGGCATCGCCATCGGCCAGGGCTCGGGCCAGGGCGAGGCCTTCCTGGCCATCCAGCACCATGCGCTGGCGCTGAAGGCCCGCGGCGTGGTGCTGGCGGTCTGCTCGAAGAACGAGGAGGCGGCCGCGAAGCTGCCCTTCGAGAAGCATCCCGACATGGCGCTCCGGCTCGACGACATCGCCGTCTTCGTGGCGAACTGGACCGACAAGGCCTCGAACCTCGCCCATATCGCCAGGGTGCTGAACATCGGCGTCGACGCGCTGGTGTTCCTGGACGACAACCCGGCCGAACGCGAGCGGGTGCGCCAGGAGCTGCCCCAGGTCGCGGTGCCCGAGGTCGGCGACGACCCGACCCGCTACCCGGCGATGCTGGCCCAGGCCGGCTATTTCGAGACCGTGGGCCTGTCCTCGGACGACGCCCAGCGGGCCGAGCAGTACCGCGCCAATGCCGAACGCGCCGTGGCGATGGAGACGATCGGCGACTACGACGCCTATCTGCGCTCGCTCGACATGGTCTGCACCATCGCGCCCTTCGACCCGGTGGGCCGGACCCGGATCGCCCAGCTGATCAACAAGTCGAACCAGTTCAACCTGACCACAAGGCGCTATACCGAGGCCGAGGTGGCGGCGATGGAGACCGACCCCGGCCTCTTCACCCTGCAGGTGCGCCTGGTCGACAAGTTCGGCGACAACGGCATGATCTCGGTGGTGATCTTCCGCAAGGGGGCCGATGCGTGGGTCTGCGACACCTGGCTGATGTCCTGCCGGGTGCTGAAGCGCCGGGTCGAGGAGGCGGTGCTGGCCACCGTGGCCGCGGCCGCCCGCGAGGCCGGCGCCAGCCGGCTGGTCGGCGACTACCTGCCTTCGCCCAAGAACGCCATGGTCGAGGGGCATTTCGGCACGCTCGGCTTCACCGAAGCCGGCCCGGTGGACGGAAACGGGACGCGCTGGACGCTCGATCTGGCCGACTACGCCGCGCCGGACCTGCCGATGACGCTGTCGGTGCAGATCCCGGTCTCGGCCTGACATCGCGGAAGGGCCTGACCGGTGCTGTTCAATTCGCTGTCGTTCCTCTTCGTGTTCCTGCCGCTGACGCTGGCGGCCTATTACCTGCTGATCCGGCTCGGGCTGCAGCGCTGGATCTTCGCCTTCATCACGCTCGTCTCGGTGATCTTCTACGCTCTCGGCAGCCTGCACTTCCTGCCGCTGCTGCTGATCTCGATTCTGGGCAACTTCCTGATCGGGAGGGCGATCTTCGCCGCCCGCAAGGCCGGGCGGCCGACCGGGATCTGGGTCGGGCTGGGGGTTCTGGGCAACGTCGCGGTGCTGGGCTGGTACAAGTACGCCGAGTTCGTCGTCACCAACGTCAACACGATGACCGGCGCCAACTTCACGCTCGGCGACATCTTCCTGCCGCTGGCGATCTCGTTCTACACGTTCCAGCAGATCTCGTACCTGGTCGATGTCTCGCGCGGCGAGGCCGAGGCCGGCGGGATCTGGCGCTATGCCACCTTCGTGATCTTCTTCCCCAAGCTGATCACCGGGCCGATCGTGCGATATCGCACCAATACCCCGCAGTTTCTCGACCGCCATATCGGCTTTGCCGCCCGGGCGAACCTGACGATCGGGCTGGTGATCTTCGCCATCGGCCTGTTCAAGAAGACGGTGATCGCCGACAGCGCCGCGCTCCATGCCTCGCCGGTGTTCGACGCCGCCGCCGCCGGCCAGCCGATCGGGCTTCTGGCCGGCTGGACCGCGGCGGTGATGTACACGTTCCAGCTCTATTTCGACTTCTCGGGCTATTGCGACATGGCGATCGGCATCGCCCGGATGTTCGGCATCAAGCTGCCGCCGAACTTCCATTCGCCGCTCAAGGCCGCCTCGATCATCGACTACTGGCGGCGCTGGCACATGACGCTGCAGCAGTTCATCGTGTCCTACATGTTCCAGCCGGTCGCCGTGCCGCTGACCCGCTGGGCCGCCGGGCGGGGGATGGGCAAGTGGCCGGTCTTCGCCGTCACCATCGCGCTGCCCACGGTGGTGGTGTTCGTGGTGATCGGCTTCTGGCACGGGGCCGCCTGGACCTTCGGGGTCTTCGGCCTGATGCACGGGATCTATCTGGCGGTGAACGAATTGTGGCGGGCGCTGAAGCGCAAGGCGCGCAAGAAGGTCAAGCCGGGGTTCGGGGACATGGTGGTCTACCATGTCCTGACCCTGTTCGCGGTCGCCGCCGCCAACGTGATGTTCCGCGCCGAGGCGGTGGGCGACGCGCTGGCGATCTGGGCCGGCATGCTGCGGCTGTCCGACCTTGGCCAGCTGCCGCAGATCCTGCCCGCCACCCCGGCCGAGCTGCTGACCGAACCGCTGGTCTTCGCCCTGGCCTGTGCCGCGCTGGTGGCGCTGTTCCCGAACACCCAGCAGATCATGGGCCGCTACAGCCCGGTTCTGGACTGGGATCGCTGGAAGGGCGTGGCGCAGCCGGTCATCCGGCTGACCTGGCGCCCGACCCTGCCCTGGGCGATCTACACCAGCATCGTGCTCTTCCTCGGCATGGCCTTCATGAACCGGGGCCAGACCGCGTTCATCTACTTCAACTTCTGAGGCAACGGGATGACCCAGCCGACACGCGCCGAAAGGCTTGCCGCATCCCGCAGCGCCCGCCGCCCGTATCTGGGCGCCGGCGCGTTCCTCGGGGTTGTGGCGGCGGTCTTCCTCGGCATCTTCGGGGCCACGCTGCTGCTGCCGCACAATCCCTACATCCGCTACCAGGGTTTCCACGGCACGATCTTCTCGCGGCTCGACTGGACCTATGAACGGCTGGCCTTCAGCCCGACCCCGATCGACATCCTGATCGTGGGGTCGTCCCGGTCGGCGCGGGGGATCAATGCGACGCTGCTGGAACAGGCCCTGGCCGCGCGCGGCCAGGATCTGCACGTGGCCAACATCTCCGAGCCGGCCGCGGGTCTGGACATCCGCCTCACCAAGATCCGCGAGGCGCTGGCCCATCATCCCGAGATCAAGATGATCATCTTCGATCTGGCCGAGGCCCTGCCCCGGGACGGCCACCAGGCCTTCGGCGACCTGGGCACGGTCGGCGAGGTCCTGACCGCACCCTGGATCGTCAACCGCACCCTGCCCGAGAACCTGCTGCGGCTGCCCTACCGGCAGATGGAACTCGCCCTCGCCACCGCCATCCCCGACGCCTTCGACCGGCGGAACGACTTCGATCCCGCGACCTATGCCGGCGATGCCCCCGACATGCGCGCCTTCGACGATCCCGACTGGCAGAGCGCGGCGGATGCCGGCAAGCTGTCCTCGCCGGAACATGCCGAGGCGCTGGCGCGCGAGACCCGTCAGCGCCGGCGCGAGATCACCCCGCCGGTTCTGCCGCAATCGCTGTCCTGGATCGAGTTCGGCGTCTCCCAGCACTATGTGCGCGAGGTGTCCCGGCTGGCCGCCGCCCATGACGTCGACCTCGCATTCCTGTTCCTGCCCTTCTACCAGGGCTACGACGCGCCCATCGACGCGGAATGGGTCAGCCGCTACGGACCGATCTGGAACGCCCAGTTCCTGAAATCCGACCCCCGGAACTATCTGGATGCCGCCCATGCCTCGCCGGCCGGGACGGATCTGATCACGCCCTGGCTTGCCGACAACATTGCCGCCAGACTGGAGGGAGCCCGGTCATGACGATCCTGCCCGCCGCCCCGAAACTGCACCATGTGGGGGTGATCCAGCCCGACATGGAGGCGGCCGAGGCCTTCATGGCGATCTTCAACCACGAGGAGGATTACCGCGGCTTCGTCGAGGCCTTCTCGTGCTGGTGCATCTTCCTGAAGGCGCCGCCGGGACAGGCGGTGGTGGAACTGGTGGTGCCCGAGGGCGGGCCGCTGGCCAAGTTCAACCGCGGCGCCGGCGGCCTGCACCACTATGCCTTCGAAACCCACGACATCGTCGCCCTGCAGGCCGAACTGGCCGCCCGCGACGTGCGCATGCTGGAACCCGCGCCGGTGAAGGGCGCCGGCAACTTCCTGTGCAACTTCGTCCACCCGGTCTCGACCCGCGGGGTGATCGTGGAATACGTCCAGCCGCTCTAGCCGCGCCCGGACGACCAGAACACTCCGGGGCGATCCGGGGCGATCCGGGGCGATCCGGACGACGGGGCCGGCGGCGGATCCCCCGGGGCTAGGCGCGGGCCGGGCGGGCCGGGCGCGAGAAGGCATAGGGCATGGCATCGGGCCTGAGCCGGTCGCGCACCGCGCGGGGGGCGGGCAGGCCGAAGCTGCCGGCAAGGATCGCCCGGGCCTCCTCCGGTCCCCGCCACAGGATCCCCATCCGGGCCGCCTGGGCGAGCGAAAACGCCCAGGCCACCGGCAGGGCCCAGGGGTGGAAGCGCCGCTGGAAACGCAGCCGGGCCCGGTGCTTGAAGTAGAGCGAGAACGGCGAGGCCTTCAGCCGGCCGATCACCGGCGAGCCGATCGCCGTGCCGCCCCAGTGGTAGACGTCGAAACCCGGACAATAGGCGAGCGGCAGGTCGCCCCGGCGCATCGCCCAGTCGACCTCCTCGTAATAGAGGAAATAGTCCTCCCGCATCGGCCCGGTGGCCTCGTAGAAGGCCCGGCTCGCCACCAGGTTGGCCCCCATGATGAAGTCGAGGTCCTCGGCGCGGGGCCGCGGGCTGGAAACGGGCAGGCCGAAGTTGTAGTTGCTGGTGATCCCGGTCCAGCGGTTCAGCAGACCGCCCTCGATCTGGATCCTGTCGGGATGTTCCAGGTAGATCACCCGTCCGCCGAGCAGGCCGTAGGCCGGCGCCGGCGCCAGGAAGCCGGCCAGCGCCGCGACCGCGTCGGCCGGCACCATCGTGTCGGGGTTGAGCACCCAGAAATGCCCCACCGCCGGATCCCGGGCGAGATGGGCAAGGCCCACGTTCACGCCACCGGCGAAACCCCGGTTGGCCCCCGAATGGAGCAGCACCACGTCGGCTGCCGGATCCGGCAGCAGATCGGGGCTGCCCTCGGCCAGGCGCAGCGGGCGCGGCACGGGAGCGACCGCGAAGGGAAGGTTCCCGGGCAGCGGAACCGCCTGCTGGCCGGCCGCCCAGCCACGGATCACCGCCACCGTCTCGTCGCCCGACGCGTTGTCGACCACCACCACCCGGAGCCGTCCGGGCCATGACGCCCGCGCCGCCATCAGGCTTTCGAGACATCCCGCGATCACATCGGCGCCGTCATAGGTCACCACCACGATCCCCAGATCGACCTGCCCGGGGCCGGCTTCCGGCATGACAGCCTCACTCATACTTGCACCCTTTGACTGCGGAACGGCGCCGTTCCGGAACACGGCCCTCTTGCGGGGCCAGAACGAGTTTAAGGGGGCGCCGGCCCGGCTGACAAGGGCTGCCCCTGCCGCCCATTGCCGCTCACGATCCGTTAAGCGCGGTCTGCATCCGGCCTGCGGCGGCGCCGAATCTTAAGCCCGCCTTTACTCCGCCGCCCTAATCCGGACCGCGTGGGGGCGTCAGCGCAGACTGCAGGTCGGGGAACCGGGTGCAGGTTCTGCCGATGCGAGGGAGCCCCCGATGGCAACCATTCCGATGGGCGGACAACCGGCAGGCGGCACGGCCCCGGTGACGATCCGCGTGAGCGATGCCGCCGGCCTCAGCGCGGCCCTGGCCGGCGCGACGGGGGGCGAGACCATCCTGCTTGCCGATGGCGATTACGGGGCGATGACCCTGTCGGGCCAGTTCGGCACCGCCGTCACGATCTGCGCCGAGACGCCGCTGGGTGCGCGCTTCACCGCTCTCTCGATCGCGTCCAGTTCCGGCATGGTCCTCGACGGGCTGTTTCTCGACTATGTCGCCGCGCCCGGGGCGCCGAGCGGCAACAACCGCTTCGACATCACCGGCAGCAGCGGGATCACGCTCCGCAACAGCCTGCTCGACGGCGACCGGATGGACGACCCGACGCATCCGGGACACGGCTATCCGACCGGGCGCGGGCTGCGGGTGACGGGATCGGATTCGATCGTGATCGAGAACAACACGATCCGCGGCTTCTGGAAGGCCATGAACATCGGCAATTCCACCGATGTGGTGGTGCGCGGCAACGACATCCACGACATCCGCTCGGACGGGATCAACCTTTCGGCCGTCGACACCGTCCTGATCGAGAACAACCACATCCACGATTTCTGCCGCAACCTCGACACCGGCGATCACCCGGACATGATCCAGATGTGGAGCTCGGCCAACCCGCTGGTCCCGCGCAACGTCACGATCCGGGACAATTATCTGGACATCGGCGCCGGCGCGCCGGTGCAGTCGATCTTCCTGGCTCACAATGCCGCGGCGCGCCAGGCCCATGGCGACGACGTCGCCTTCGAGAACATCACCATCACCGGCAACGTGATCATCAACGGCCAGGATCACGGCATCACGCTCAGCACCACCAATGGCGCCGTCATCGCCAACAACACCGTGATCGCGCCCCCGCATTCCGGCTTCGGCGGTCCCCGGATCAGCGTCGGCGGGCTGAGCACCGGCGTCGTCGTGACCGACAACATCGCCGAGCGGATCCAGTACCTGGACACGCCCCCGCCGGGCTGGGTGATGACCGGCAACGTCCTCGTGCAGTCGGATGCGCCGGGCCAGCCGAACCACTACGCCAGCGTCTTCATCAATGCGATGAGCGATGCCACGAACGCGCCGGAGAACCTGCAGATCCTGCCCGGCAGCCCGGCCGCCCTGGCCGGCGCCGGCGCGCCGCAGCTGCACTATGACCCGACCCCGGACGCCCTGACCGCCCTGGGCCATTCCGAGGCCGGTGCGCTTGCCAACGAGATCCGCTTCGATGCCCGCTACAGCGCCGGCCCCGGCGGTCCCGCCGCGGCTGCCGGGGCCAGATTCGACTGGGATTTCGGCGACGGCACCAGCGGCACCGGCGAGACCGCGGCGCACCGCTACACCCAGCCGGGCGTCTTCACCGCAGTCCTGACGGTCACCCTGCCCGACGGGACCCGGGATACCTCCGAGATCCGCGCCGAGATCCGGGGCCCCGATTTCCTCACCTTCTCCGAGGCGACCGGCACGCTCCTGCTGCACGACCCGCAGACGCCGATCGTGATCGATCCCGGCACCGCCGACGACGCGGCGGCCGGGCGGCTGGACTTCGACGCGGCGACCTCGATCGCGCTGCCCGCCGGCAGCGAGGCCGCGCTGGAAGGCGCCGGCAGCCTGACCATCGCGCTGGGACTCGAGGCCGACGCGGCCGGGACGCTGATGGCCCTGAAAAGCGCCTTCGGCCTGTCGATCACCGCGGCCGGCGAGTTGCAGGCCTACATGCCCGGTCTGGCCGGCGGCACGCTCACCAGCACCGGCGCCGGCCTGCTGGACGGCGCGGCCCATGATGTCCTCGTCGCCTTCGACGGCAGCGCCCGGACCCTGACCCTGTCGGTGGACGCAAGGACCGTGCTGTCGGTCGATGCCGGCACCGACACCCTGCCGGGGGTGCTCGACGGCAACACCTTCAAGATCGGCGCCACCGGCGGCAGCAACGGCTTTTCGGGCCGCATCACGGCGCTGGACATCGAGGTCGATGCCGACCGCTACGACATGACGCCATTGCCGGTCGTCAGCCTGCCCGCGATACCGCAGCTGTCGGGCGGGATGGAGATCGGCACCGTCAGCATCGGCCAGAACGACGGCGAAGACTGGAGCAGCGTCACCTTCTCCGAGGTCATCCATGATGCCCGGGTGGTGATGGGACCGCTCAGCGCCACGGGCGGCCAGGCCGCCTTTGTGCGGATCCGCAACGTCACCGACACCGGCTTCGAGTTCCAGATCGACGAATGGGACTATCTCGACGGCCGGCACCAGACCGAGACGGTCAGCTGGCTGGCGGCGAGCGCCGGAAGCCACGTGCTGGCCTCGGGGCAGCGGATCGTGGTCGGCCGCGACACCCTGACCGACGAGACCCTGCACCATGTGGCCCTCGACGGCGTCGCTGCCGGCCTCGTCATGGCCCAGATCACCAGCGCCAGCGCCCCGGAGGCCGTGGTCACCCGGGTCTCCTCCGTCACCGCCACGGGCTTCGACCTGCACATGCAGGAGCAGGAATCCAAGGACGGGCTGCACGCCGCCGAAACCGTCGACTGGATCGCCCTGGACGATCATGCCGACGGATTCGACTTCGTCTCGCTCCGGCTGGACCAGACCTGGCAGACGGTCGCCGCGCCGGCCCCGGGCACGGCCCTGCTGGGCGGCATGCAGAGCGAGGCCGAGAGCGACAGTGCCGTCCTGCGCTACCGCGCCGACTCGGATGGCCGGATCGCGCTGCAGGTCCAGGAAGAGCAGTCGGCAGACCGGGAAACCGCCCATCTTCCGGAAGACACGACGCTGTTCTTCGCCGATCACGGCCATTATCAGCTTTTCGCCTGAGCGCGGCCCCGCGGTCACACCCGTTCGCGGTGTCGTGAACGGCCGCAGAATCCGCCTGTGCGCCGGACGGAAACCCGCTAGACACCCTATGGTGCGATCTTGCAGGTGTGGATGCTCCGCTCCGCCTCAGGGTGCGGCGTCGGGTTAGAGGATCAGGGCGCGATGAAAAGACTGACGGGAGCCTCCCCTGCGACGGGTTCCGCCGTCGGGGAAAGATCCGACGTCTTCTGGGTGGTCCCCGCGCTCGTCATCCTGTCGCTGCTGCCGATCCGCTTCGATATTGCCGGGCAGCTGCTGAACCCGTCCCGCGCGTTGCTGCTCGTGGTGACGCCCTACCTGATGGCCCAGTGGCTTTCGGGCAAGTACGGCCGGCTGGTCTTCACCGACTACGCGATCGGCTTCTTCTGCCTCTGGATGACCCTGGCGATCGCCACCTTCAACCCGTCCCGGGTGTTCGGCTTCGCCGGCTCGAACGTGCTGCAGGTCATCGGCGGCTATCTGATCGGCCGCGCCGCGGTCCGTTCGGCCGAGGATTTCTTCGCCCTGACCCGGGTCATGGTCATCGCCACCCTGGCCCTGCTGCCGCTGGCCTTCTACGAATCCGTCCTGAACCACGATTCCCCGATCCTGAACTGGCTCGAGCAGTATCCGGCCATCAGCGCCTACCGTGACAGCGACATGTGCTGCCGCCTCGGCCTGAACCGCGCCCAGACCGTGCTGATCCAGCCGATCCATTACGGCATCTTCAGTTCGCTCGCGATCGCACCCTTCGTTCTGGGCATGCACAACCGGATACCCGATACGACCCGCTACGCGGTGACCGGCCTGCTGCTTCTGGCGGTGATGTTCTCGGTGTCCAGCGGCGCATTGATGACCACGGTCCTGCAGCTGGGCATGGTCGGCTATGCGGTGATGTTCCACGGGCTCAAGGACCAGTGGAAGCTCATGAACCGGGCGCTGCTGGTGGGCTACGTGCTGCTGGAGCTGAACACCACCAAGTTCGCCTTCTTCACGCTGGCCGAAAAGGTCGCCTTCTCGTCGCACAACGCCTATACGCGCCAGGTCATGGTCGATGTCGGGATCAAGCTGGTCAACCAGTATCCGCTGTTCGGCTATGGGCTGCGCTCCTGGCCGCTGCCCTACTGGATGCGCTATTCCACCAGCATCGACAATTACTGGCTGGTGCTGGCGGGCAGCTTCGGCCTGCCGACCTTCCTTGCAGCTTTTTCGGCCTTCTTCGTGCCGCTGTTCTTTGTCGGCGGCAAGCGGCTGACCAAGGGGTCGGATCTCTACTACATCCGGCTGTCCTGGACCTTCCTGATGGCCGCCCTGCTGCTGTCCCTGGCGACCGTCCACCTGTGGGATGTGCTCACCTCGATCGTCTACATGATGCTCGGCGCGGGGATGTTCCTGATGTACGCCACCGAGCCCTCGACCGAGGCCACACAGCAGGTGGCCGCAGAGGACGCGGCGCGGGCGTCGAGGCGGCCGGTCCATAGCCGCTTCCCGCCCCGGCCGCCGGTTTTGGCCCGCCAGCGACCAGGCGAGATCAAGCCCTGAGCGCGGCCGGCGCGGCACGCCGGCCTGCGGTGTCATGTCCTGCGGAGTCATGTCCACGTGCCGAGTCGTGGCCAAGGCTGTATCTTGGCGCGCGGTGTGCCCTGCCGGGCCGTCCCGCACTGAGTGGAGTTTGTAATGCGTTCAGAAGATCCCCCCCCCTCCGAGGCGCCGGCCTACGCCGATCCGCGTGATGCCTACTTCGACGTCCGCGGCGCCAAGCGGGGGATGGGGCGCCGGGTCGGCAATGCGTCGATCTTCGTCCTGCTGATCTCCTTTGCCAAGGTGGCACTGCTGTTCGGCGGCATCGCCGTCACCGCCCGGCTGATCCCGCCCGCGGAATACGGCATCTTCGCGCTGGCCATGCCGGTGGTGGCGGTGGCGCTGTCCCTGACGAACTTCGGCCTGCCGCAGGCCATCGTCCAGCAGAAGACCATCACCCATGCCGAGGTCAGCACCCTGTTCTGGGCGAATCTGGGCTTCGCCACGCTTGGCGCGCTGGCCGTCTTCATCTGCGCCGGCTGGGCGGCCCGGACCTTCGGACAGCCGGAAGTGGCCAATGTCTACCGGGTGGTCTCGGTCTCCATCGTGCTGGCCGCGGTGCTCAGCCAGTATGGCGCGATGATGCGCCGGCGGCTCCGGATCGCCCAGTTCGAGGCCCTCATGCTGATCGGCGAGGCCGCCGGCGTCGCCGTGGCGGTGGTCACCGCGCTGCTGGGATGGAGCTACTGGGCGCTGGTGGCGCAGCAGATCACGGTCCAGGCCCTGCCGGTGGCGCTTGCGGTGGCGCGGACCGGCTGGCTGCCCTCGGGTCCGCACAAGGCGCGCCTCGGCGACGTCCGGGGGGCGCTCAGCTTCGGCGGCTACATCGCCGGACAGGGCATCATGAACCGGTTGATGACCTATACCGGCACCATGATTGCCGGGGCCCAGCTCGGCACCACCGCCGCCGGCCTTTACACCCGCGCCGTGCGGATCGGCAACATCCCGCCGCTGCGGATCATGCAGCCGCTCTCGGGCACCATCATGCCGGCGCTGAGCCGGCTGCAGGACGACCCCGTGGCGATGCAGGCCATGTTCGTGCGCCTGATCAGCCGGGCCAACCTGCTGCTGCTGCCGGTGGCGGTGATCATGGCCGCCGGCGCGGCGCCGATCGTCACGCTGCTGCTGGGCCAGAAATGGACCGAGGCGACCCCGCTGATGTTCTGGATGAGCCTGCTGACGCTTCGCGCCGGCGCCAATCACGGCCTGCGCTACGCGCTCCTCGCCCATGGCAAGAGCCGCGAGATCTTCTTCAACACGATCCTGCGCTTCGTCATCGTGATCGCCACGCTCTATTTCTCGGCCCCCTACGGGCTGGTGACGATGACCGCCGCCTACATGCTGGTCGAGGCGCTGGTCACCCTGCCGATGATGATGGGCCTGGCGCTCCGCTTCACGCCGCTGAACTTCGGCTGCATCCTGCGCGCGAGCCTCGACGGCATGGTCTTCGCGGTGGTGCTGGCCGCGGCGCTGATCGTCCTTGTCAACCCATGGCTGTCCAAACAGCCTGCGGTGGTGCATCTGGCCGGGCTCTGCCTGCTCACCGGCCTCGCCTATGCGGCGCGGGTGGCCGTCTCGGCCGATCTGCGTCAGGATGTGCTCACCGGGCTGCGCCAGATCGCCAGCCGCCTGCCCGGAGGGCGCAAGCCCGCCGAGTGATCCCGGGCGGGGCCGGTCGCCGCCGGCCCCGCCACCGCGCGGACCATCCGCATCCGCGTGGTNATGGGGCGCCGGGTCGGCAATGCGTCGATCTTCGTCCTGCTGATCTCCATTGCCAAGGTGGTGCTGCCCTGTTCGGCGGCATCGCCGTCACCGCCCGGCTGATCCCGCCCGCAGAATACGGCATCTTCGCGCTGGCCATGCCGGTGGTGGCGGTGGCGCTGTCCCTGACGAACTTCGGCCTGCCGCAGGCCTCGTCCAGCAGAAGACCATCACCCATGCCGGGTGACCTGCTGCGGGCGAATGTAGAGCTTCCATACGCCAGCGCGCTGGCCGTCTTCATCTGCGCCGGCTGGGCAACCCGGACCTTCGGACAACCGGAAGTGGCCGTGTCTACCGGGTGGTCTCGGTCTCCATCGTGCTGGCCGCGGTGCTCAGCCGGTATGGCGCGATGATGCGCCGGCGGCTCGGATCGCCGAGTTCCAGAACTCCTCATGCTGATCGGCGAGGCCATGGCGGCGATGCGCCGTGGCGGTGGTCACCGCGCTGATGGGATGGAGCTACTGGGCGCTGGTGGCGCAACGAATCTGGTCCAGGCCCTGCCGGTGGCGCTTGCCGTGGCGCGGACCGGCAACTGCCCTCGGGTCCGCACAAGGCGCGCCTCGGCGAAGTCCGGGGGCGCTCGGCTTCGGCGGCTACATCGCCGGACAGGGCATCATGAACCGGTTGATGACCTATACCAGCACCATTGCCGGGGCTCAACTCCAGCACCACCGCCGCCAGCCTGTACACCCGCGCCGTGCGGATCGGCGGCGTCACCATACGGATCCTGCAGCCGCTCTCGGGCACCATCATGCCGGCGCTGGGCCAACTGCGGAACGACCCCGTGGCGATGCAGGCCATGTTCGTGCGCCTGATCAACCGGGCCAACCTGCTGCTGGTGCCGGTGGCGGTGATCATGGCCGCCAGCGCGGCGCCGATCGTCATGCTGCTGCTGGGGCCGCAATGGACGAGGCGACCCCGCTGATGTTCTGGATGAGCCTGATGACGCTCAGGGCCAGCGCCAACCACGGCCTGCGCTATGCGCTCCTGGCCCATGGCAAGAGCCGGGAGATGTTCTTCAACACCGTCGCCCGCTTCGTCGTCGTCATCGCCACGCTCTATTTCTCGGCCCCCTACGGCCTGGTGACGATGACCGCCGCCTACATGCTGGTGGAGACCTTCGTCACCCTGCCGATGATGATGCACCTGGCGCTCCGCTTCACGCCGCTGAACTTCGGCTGCATCATGCGCGCGAGCCTCGACGGCATGGTCTTCGCGGTGGTGCTGGCCGCGGCGCTGATCGTCTTTGTCAACCCATGGTTGTCCAAACAGCCCGCGGCGGTGCATCTGGCCGGGCTCTGCCTGCTCACCGGCCTCGCCTATGCGGCACGGGTGGCCGTCTCGGTCGATCTGCGTCAGGATGTGCTCACCGGGCTGCGCCAGATCGCCAGCCGCCTGCCCGGAGGGCGCAAGCCCGCCGAGTGATCCCGGGCGGGGCCGGTCGCCGCCGGCCCCGCCACCGCGCGGACCATCCGCATCCGCGTGGCGAGACGCCCCATTGACCCGCGGGGCGATTCCGAAACCCTGCCCCGAGAGCCTGCCGTTTCCGGGCGCTCGCCGGGAGTACACTGAAAGGCCCAACTTTGGCTGACCTGTTCGCGTATCCGCATTTCGCGGCCTATCTGACCCTTGCCGTGCTTGCGGTCATGTTCCTTCTGTTCGTGCTTGAAACCTACCCGGTCGAGGTCACCGCCATGGTCGGGGCCGCGGTCCTGGTGGTCTGCGGCGTGGTGCCCTCGGACGGGGTGCTGAAGGTGTTTTCGAACCCCGCGCCCTGGACCATCGCGGCGATGTTCATCGTCTCGGGCGGGCTGGTGCGCACCGGGCTGATCAGCACCTTCGGCAATTTCGTCGCCCGCCACGCGGCCGAGAACCGGGTCCTGGTGATCTTCCTGGTCGGGCTCGCCCTCGCCTTCACCTCGGCCGTCACCAACAACACGCCGCTGGTGGCGGTGATGATCCCGGTGACGATCCAGCTTGCCCATGCCACCGGGCTCTCGCCCTCGAAGCTCTTGATCCCGATGTCCTACCAGACCGTGCTGGGCGGCATGATCACGATGATCGGCACCTCGACCAACCTGCTGGTCGACGGCGTCGCCCGGGCCAGCGGCATGACCCCCTTCGGCCTGTTCGAGATCGCCCCCCTGGGCATCCCGGTGATGCTGGCGGGCTTCGTGACCATGTGGCTGCTGGTGCCGCCCTTCCTGCCCAACCGCAGTTCCATGTCCGACCTGCTCGGTGCGCGGAAGAAGATGAAGTTCTTCACCGAGGTGCTGGTGCCCGAGGGCTCGCCGCTCTTGGGCGCGCGGGTGATGGACGTGGCCATGTTCAAGCGCGACGGCATGCGGGTGATCGACGTGATCCGCGGCGAGGACTCGCTGCGCCGGCAGTTCCCCGAGGTGCAGCTCGCCCCCGGCGACCGGGTGGTGCTGCGCACCGAGATGCAGGAGCTCCTGGAGCTGAAGGATTCCAACAAGGTCACCCTGGTGGACCGGGTCGCCTCGAAATCCACCACCACGGTCGAGACGCTGATCCTGCCGGAATGCCGGCTGGTCGGCCGCTCGCTGGGCAGCCTCCGGCTCAGGCGGCGCTATGGCGTCTATCCGCTGGCGGTGCACCGGCGCAACCAGAACATCGGCCGCCAGCTCGACGAGGTGGTGGTCCGGGTCGGCGACACGCTACTGCTGGAAGGGGCGCCCGACGACATCCGCCGGCTCGCCGCCGACGTGAACCTCGTCGACCTGAACGAGACCACCGACAAGCGCTTCCGGCGCGAGCGCGCGCCCCTGGTGCTGGCAGTGCTGGCGGCGATCGTGTTCTTCTCGTCGATCGACATCGTGCCGATCCAGATCCTTGCCATGCTGGGCGTGGTGGTGCTGCTGGCCAGCCGGACGATCGAGCCCGAGGAAGCCTACAATTCCATCAGCGCCTCGCTCATGGTGCTGATCCTGGCCATGCTGGTGGTGGGCGATGCGCTCGACCGCTCCGGCGCGGCGAAGCTGATCGTCGATGCGATCTCGCCGTGGCTGGCGACCCTGTCGCCGCTGGCGGTGCTGTTCGTGCTCTATTTCATGACCCAGATCCTGACCGAGATCCTGTCGAACAACGCCGTCGCGGTGATCGTGACGCCCCTGGCGATCACGCTGGCGCACAGCCTCGGGCTCGACCCGCGGCCCCTGGTGATCGCGGTGATGTTCGCCGCCACCCTCGCCTTCGCGACGCCGATCGGCTACCAGACCAACACCATGGTCTACGGGCCGGGGGGCTACAAGTTCACCGACTTCACCCGGATCGGGGTGCCGCTGAACATCGTCACCGGCATCACCACCTGCCTGCTGATCCCGCTGATCTGGCCGCTGACGCCGGGGTGAGCCGGGCAGAGCGCCGACGGCAGATCCCCACCGGCTTTCCCGTCCGCCATGCTGCGCCGGGAAGGCCGGCCCGGGTGGTGGGGCGCTGGTCGCGGGGCTTCGCCCGCGTCACTGCCCGCCGCGTGCGCCCCCGTGCAGGGGGCTCTGCGCGCCGCCTCCGGCAGCCTCACCGGGGATCGCGTCGGCGCGCCCGGGGATGACCTTGATGGCCTTGGCAGGCCGGCCCGGGCCGGCGGCGGCCTTGCCCTTGATCAGCAGCGGCAGCGGCCCCGGCAGGGCGTCCACAACCGGCTGGGCAAGCAGCGCCAGCCCGAAGACCAGCATCGGGGCGCCGAAGAAGTAGACCAGGTAGGACGGGTCGTTCAGGGTGATGCCCGCGGCACCGGCCACGAGCCACAGCAGCTTCGCCAGCAGCGCATGGCTGAGATAGGACAGGAAGGCCACCGGCTCGAAACGGTCGAGGAAGGCCTGCAGCCCGGGCCGGCGGCCGATGGCGAAGGCCAGCACCAGCACGGCAAAGACCAGCGCGGCGCGCTTCGCGACGTTCTGCAATTCGGACAGCGGGCCGGGGCCGTCGCCCCGGAGCAGCAGGCACAGGCCAAGCACCAGCCCCGCCGTCAGCAGGCCGGGCACCGCAAGCCGCGGCGCGGCGAGATCGCTCAGCCCGTAGCCGCGCGCGCGGAGGGCGCAGCCGGCCAGCATGAACAGCAAGATCGACGGCCGGAAGATCACCGGCGCGGTGAGATCGAACACCGTCAGGAGCAGCACAACGGCCAGCGCAAGGCCGAGATGCCGCCGCAGGAGCGGCCAGAACAGCGCCAGCAGCGCCGTCGCGGCGAACAGGTCGCGCAGGAAGAACAGGGACAGGTTCACGCTCGGCCCGAACAGCCCGGTCACCGCGTTCAGCAGGCCGAGCGGCGTGGCGAAGCCGGCCAGATCGACCTCGGTGAAGCGCAGGCCGGCCAGCATCCCGAACAGGATCGCGAAGAGGCCGACGAGATTCCAGCCCATCATCGGCACGAGGATGGCCCTGCCGCGGTCGCGCATGATCCTGCCCGGGCCGTGCCTGCCGAAGCTGCCGGCGACGAGGAAGCCGCTGACCAGGCTCAGGGTCGCCACGCTGGCGCGGCCGAAATAGCCCAGCCAGACATCGCCGATCGGCGCGCCGGGGCCATGGGTGACGAAGGACGCACCGGAAGGTCCGGGCACCAGATGGACCGACATCATCAGGAAGATGCAGACAACCCTGGTCGCCCGGATCGCTGCACTATCCGCTGTTCCTACCAAAAGCATTCTGCCTCGACGGAAAAACCAACTCTTGACTGACGCAACCCGGCAGGCTGCCGACGCTGGCGACCGGCGCGCCGCACCCGGGGCACGGCTGCCCCTTGCCGACTCCCGATCCCAGCGCCCTACAAGCACAATACAATTATAGGTAATATGCGACGATCCGGCAAAGGGTGCGGCGCGCGACTTCCCGGCCACATCTGGCGCGGAAATGAACCGCCCTGCCCCTGCCTGCCGTGTCGTGCGGCAGGCCGGGAACCACAACCGGGCCCGCAGTTGAGGCGAGGACCCGGGCTGTATAGGCTGCCGCGAAAGCAGAAGCCGAACAGGAATGCACAGATGCGCCACCCGGCCTTCAAGAACTACGACATCCGGGGCCGTCTCGGGACGGAACTGGACGGCGAGCTGGCGTGGCGGATCGGCCGCGGCTTTGCCGGGGTGTTCCGCCCGGCAATGGTCGTGATCGGCCGCGACGGCCGGGAAAGCAGTCCCCGGCTGGCCGCGGCTCTGGCCCAGGGGCTGTCCGAAGGCGGCGTGGCGGTGCGCGACCTCGGCCTCTGCGGCACCGAGGAGGTCTATTTCGCCACGGCAGATCTGGGCGCCGGCGGCGGCCTGATGGTCACCGCCTCGCACAATCCGATCGATTACAACGGCATCAAGATGGTGCGGGAGGAAGCCCGGCCGATCTCCTGGGAAAGCGGACTCGGCGCGCTGCACGATCTGGTGCAGGCGGCCGATCCCGGCCCGGCCGCCGTCCCGCCGGGCGCCGTCGTCGCCTGCGACAACCGCCAGGCCTATGTGGCCAAGGTGCTGTCCTTTGTCGATCTGACCGCGCTCCGGCCGCTGACGATCGTGGTCAATGCCGGCAACGGTGCCGCCGGACCCACCTTCGACGCCCTTGCCCCGCGCCTCGAGGCGGCCGGGCTCGGCTTCGTGCGGCTCCATCATACGCCCGACGCCAGCTTCCCGAACGGCATCCCGAACCCGCTCCTGCCCGGCAACCGGTCCGCCACCGCCGCGGCGGTGCGCGCCGCGGGGGCCGATCTGGGCGTCGCCTGGGACGGCGACTTCGACCGCTGCTTCCTGTTCGACGAGACCGGCAGCTTCGTCGACGGCGAATACATCGTGGCGCTGCTGGCCCGCGCCTTCCTCGCCCGCCACCCCGGCTCCAGGATCGTGCACGATCCCCGGATCGCCTGGAACACCCGCGCGGTGGTCGCCGCCTGCGGTGGCGAGGCGGTGGTTTCGCGCACCGGCCACGCGCTGATCAAGGCCCGGATGCGCGAGGTCGATGCCATCTATGGCGGCGAGATGTCGGCGCATCACTACTTCCGCGAGTTCATGTACTGCGACAGCGGCATGATCCCCTGGCTGCTGGTGGCCGAGCTGATCGCGCGCGAGGGCCGGTCCCTGGGCGAGATGGTCCGGGATATGCGGATCGCCTATCCGTCGTCGGGCGAGATCAATTTCCACCTCGACGATCCCGACGCCGCGCTCGCCCGGCTCGAGGCGCGCTACCTCGCCGAGGC
The DNA here is from genome assembly GCA_044221805.1 of Meridianimarinicoccus sp. Classification (GTDB taxonomy): domain Bacteria; phylum Pseudomonadota; class Alphaproteobacteria; order Rhodobacterales; family Rhodobacteraceae; genus Meridianimarinicoccus. Next base: position 11,037 of record JBGAOK010000031.1, on the reverse strand, counting down.
GACGGATGTCGACCGGCTGGACGGGCTGAGCCTGAGCTTCCCGCAATGGCGGGTCAACCTCCGCAAGTCCAACACCGAGCCGGTGCTGCGCATGAACGTGGAAACCCGCGGCGACCGGACCCTCCTGGACCGGCAGGTCAGGACCCTGTCGCAGTTGATCGAAGGCTGACCTGTCGCCGCACCGGCGCCGGATTGCCAACCCCGCGATTGACCGGCCCCGCGGGATGTATGATGCTGCCGCCATCGCGATCTGGAGGGGCCGGTTCCGAGCAGACCCGGCATTGCCGGGCCGCCGGAGCGGTTTGCAACCTCTGGATGAGTAGGTAGGGGGTTCTCGTGGTGATTACCAGGCTCGTTGTCGCCCTGATGCTTGTCCTGGCACCGGGTCTTGCCCAGGCCTATATCGGCCCGGGCGCCGGGGTTGGCGCGATCGCCGCTGCGCTGGGGGTCCTCGGCGCCATCTTCCTCGCCCTTCTCGCGGTGATCTACTATCCGATCAAGCGCCTGCTGAAGCGGCGCCGGACGGGCGCAGGCCGCGGCGGCTCCAAGGTCACCGAGTCCAGGAAATGATCGCCCATGCGGCCATCGCGGCCGCAACGGTCCTGGCCTGCGAAGTCGGCTTCCGGCTGCCGCTCGGGGCCATCCTCGCGACCCTGACCGGCAGTTCCTGGCGCGCCATCGGCATCGTCGGTTCGGACCGGATCTCGGACCACTGGAAGGAACGGATCCTGCCGGTCTATGCATGGCGGATCCTGAAGGCCTCGATCGGCCTGTTCCTCTGCCTGCTGGCGATCATGCTGCCCCTGGTACTGATCGCGGTTCTGCTCACCGGATCGCCCGAGACGGCCACCGCGCTGCTGATGCGACCGGACATGCTGGCGCTGGTGAGCATCCTCGGCATTGCCTATGTCTGGCTGCGGCTGCGGATCGCGGCACGGGGCCGGCCGGCCGAGCCGGAAGCGGCCGCCTCGGACTATTCCGCCCTCGACATGACCCTGCACACCGTCGTTCTGGGCAATCCGATGATGGGGCGGATCCTGCCGAAACTGGACCGGCCCTTTGCCCGCAGGGCAGCGCCGGCGCAGGATCCGGTCTATGTTACCGGCCTGGCCCGGGCCGGGACCACCGTGATGATGCGGGCGCTGCACGGGACCGGCCAGTTCGCCTCGCTGACCTATGCCGACATGCCCTTCGTGCTGGCCCCGAACCTCTGGGCGACGCTGAACCGCAGCAGCCGCAAGACGGGCCCGACCCGGGAACGGGCCCATGGCGACGGCATCATGGTCGATTTCGACGCCCCCGAAGCGCTTGAGGAGGTGTTCTGGCGCACCCAGTGCGGCAGCGCCTACATCCACAACAACGGCCTCGTGCCGCACCTGCCCGATGCGGCGACGGTCGCCGCCTATCGCGCCTATCAGGCGCGGGTCTGCCATCGCTACCGGGCCCCGCGCTATCTGGCCAAGAACAACAACATGATGCTGAGGATCGGCCCGCTGGCGGCGGCGATGCCCGCGGCGCGCTTCGTGGTCATGGTGCGCGACCCGGTCGCGCAGGCGGCAAGCCTGCTGTCGCAGCACCGCCGCTTCCGCGATGCCGACCCCTTCACGCGCAGCTACATGACATGGCTCGTGCATCACGAATTCGGCCCCGACCAGCGGCCGTTCCGGCTGCCCGGCCAGCCGGTGCCGGCGGGGGATACCGGCTCGATCGTCTACTGGCTGACCGAATGGCTGGCCTGCTACGGCTATCTCGCCGACCGCATCGCCGAGCAGCCCGACCGGATCCGGCCGGTGATCTACGAAGGCCTCGGCCAGGATCACGCGGCCTGGTCGCGCTTCGCGGCCTTTGTCGGTCTCGATCTGGCCATGCCGGCCGACCTGCGGGCAACGCCGCCGGGTCCCTGCCCGGCCGGCATCCCGACCGACCTGCTGGCGCGGGCCCGCGCCGTCCACGAGAGACTGGTCAGCCAGTCGGAAGCCTGAAGCCGCCAGAAGCCGCCTGTGAATCGGTCCCGCCCGGCCTCCCCCGGTCCTTCGCCGCCCGGGAGGCGGCCTCAGGCCGTCCCGCTGCCCGTGCGGTCGACGCTGGTCACGCGGCGATGCCCGGCCAGAACCGCCCGCAGCGCCTTGACCCAGCCCTTCGCCGGCGCCGGATGCGCCCGGGCCGAACGCGCCAGCATCCCCCAGTAGCCCGCACCCCCGGCCTCGCGGATCAGGCCGGCCCGCTGCAGGAGCGTGTCCGAAAGCGCGCCGGCCGCCAGCGCCCGGTCGCGGGGATCGCTGCTGCGCTCGAGGATGCCCCGGAAATGGCGCAGCTTCAGCTCGCTGGCCAGCCACGGATCGCGCGCCCGCAGCCCCGACAGGGCGTCGGCATCGCCGGGGCGCCGGATCACCTCGGCCACCACGTCGCCACGCACCAGGAAGGCGCCGCGATCGGCCATGCGGTGGGCCAGTTCGGTATCCTCGTCGGTGGGAAAGCCGGTGTCGAAGCCGCCCAGCCCGGCGAAGACGTCGCGCCGGAACGCCGCGCCGATCAGGAAGAAGGAATGCAGGAACAGGCCGAGCGGCCGCTCCACCCGGCGCACCTCGCCCGGCGGGATGGCGATGCGCATGGCCGAGAAGAAGTCCCGCTCGGCCCCCACCCCCTTGAAGACCACATTGGCCACATGGGCGACCACGTCGGGACCGGCCCCGGCCAGATCCCGGCGCAGCAGCGCCACCCGTCCGGGGCGCCACAGGTCGTCGGAATCGAGAAAGGTCAGCCAGTCGGCCGTCGCGGCCCGGGCACCGGCATTGCGTGCCGACGAGGCACCGCCATTGGCCTTGGCGACCACGGTGATCGCCGGGCCATAGCCGGCGAGGACCTCGAGCGTGTTGTCGGTCGACCCGTCGTCCACGACGATCACCTCCTCGGGCGGGGTCTCCTGGGTCAGGATGCTGGTGATCGCCTCGCCGATATGGGCCGCACGGTTGTAGGTCGGAACAATGACCGCCAGACTGGGACTGGTTACGGAACGAGACATGGTGACAATCCGGTTGCAACGTTTCCCCGCGACCATAAGGGTGGCGCGGCGGCAGATCAAAGCGCTTCCCGACGCAGGCGGGAACGCCTTCAGCCCTGAGACATTGCGCCAGCCCCCGCCGATGGTGCATTCTGTCTAGAATGCGATTGACCGGACGCCGCGGCGTCCGGATGGTGTTGTAACTGGTGAAGCGATGACGAAGCCGAAACTGATCATCTGCGTCGGGCTGCAGCGCTCGGGCAATCACGCCATTCTGGGCTGGGTCGAGACCCTGTTCGACGGAACGGCCTTCCACAACGACGAATACCACGACCTTCTGGCGGACGAGACCGCCCTGCGCGCCCGGCTGGCCGACCGGCCCGCGCCCTGCACCATCGTCTCGTTCGAGGATTCCGCAAACCGCATGAGCGTGCCCGGGCGCCCGCTCCTGGACAGCATCAGCCCGCTGCCTGCCGCGATCGAGGCCGAATACGAGGTTTGCCGCCTGGTGATCCTGCGCGACCCCTACAACACCTGGGCCAGCCGGGTCGCCGCCAATTCCCGCGCGGCCGAGTTCGGCCGGCCGCTGACCAGCGATCCGTCCTGGGAGCTTTACCGCACCAACTGGCTCGCCCTTGCCGACCTTTCACAGGATCCGGGCTGGCAGGTCGTCCTGTTCAACCGCTGGGTCAACGACGAAGCCTACCGGCGGATGATCTGTGCCCGGCTGGGCGGCCGCTACAGCGAAACCGCACTCGACAGCGTCGCGCATCAGGGCGGCGGATCGTCCTTCGATGGCGTCCCGCGGCCCAGCCATCTGCAGATGCTGCGCCAGTTTCCGAAATATCTCTCGGCGCCGTTCCTGCGCCGCCTGGCGGCGAAGCCCGGCTATTACGTGAAGCGTTTCCTGAACCCGCCGACTCGCGGCCGCGACATGGAGGTCGAGAAGCGCTGGACGACCCTGGTCGGCCGTCCCGAAGCCGCCGATCTGTTCGACGACGGCGACATCCGGACCGTCACCGCCCGGATCTTCGGCCCGGAAACCGTTCCGCCCGTTCCGGCGTGAGGCATCGCCCGGCGCGGTCGCCGGGCGGCGCGATCAGCCGCGCCCCAGCCGGCGCAGCGCGGCGCGGACCTCGTCCAGCAGCGCGTCGTCGACGCCCTTGCCGCTGAGGCTGACGGCGATCCGGCCGGCCTTGCGTTCGACCCGCATGGCGACGCCGGGGCGCAGCACCTCGCCGGCCGGTTTCGCGCGCGAAACATCCGGCCGCGGCGCCCGGGCCAGCCGTTCCAGCAGCGCGATCTCGGCTGCGGCAGTGGCCGGACGGGCCTCGCCAAGCGCGGTGCGGATCCGGATCCGGTCGCCGAACCTGAGCCGCGAGACCAGCGCGAGGCCCAGCCGCTCGGGGATCCCGGCGGGGAAGTGCAACAGATCGCCCAGACCCTCGTGGATGTCGATGAAGCTCGCGATCTTCGACCGCTTGGCCCGGCTCGCGGTGGCAAAGAGCGACCTCAGCGCCGCCGACTGGTCGGGGAAGACGCCCCGGACGGTGGCCTCGGCGACGATGCGGGCGCGTTCGTAATAGCTCAGCCCGACCCGGATCTCGTTTTCCTCGACCATCGCCACATAGCTGGCCGCCGCCGCCTCGGGCGGGCGGACCAGGGCGCGCAGCACCGAGAAGCGCGGATCGTCGGTCTCGTCATAGAGTTCCGACAATGCCCGCAGCCGGCGCCAGCCCGAGATCAGCCCCCAGGCATAGGCCGGTGCCCCTTCCGCCCCACCCCCGACCGCCGCCGCGCCGCGCAGCGGCGTGATCTCGGCCGGCACGCGCTGGCCATGGCTGCGGATCGAGGCCTTCAGCGCGTCCAGGTCCGCGCGCTCGAGCGCGATCCGGTCGCGGGCCAGGTGGCCCGGCGCGATGTCGGCGAGCGGCACCTGGATCACCATCCGCCCCTCGGCCCGGGCCGCCTCGATGCCCAGGGTGATCTCGCGCAGCGCCGCCGCCTCGGCCGACTGGCCCGAGACCTGGGCGATCGGCGGGATCACCGGCGGGATCGGCGGCGGCGCCAGGGGCACCGCGGCGGCGAAGCCCGCCGGCCCCGGTCCCGGCAGCGCCGACTTGGTCTCGGGCGCCGCGCCCGGTACGGGGCCGGACTGGGCGCCAGACTGGGCGCCGGGCACGGGCCCCAGATAGCCGGGCTGGGCGGGGGTCAGGCGACGACGGGCCATGGCGGATCTCCTCGGGTCACGGGCGGCCTCCCGGGCCAGGATCCGGGCCAAGATCCGCGGCGCGGGATCGGGCAGCTGCAGGATAGCGCCGGCAGCAGCGGCGTTGCGCCGGCACGGCGTTTCGCGCGCGAAACCGGACCACGGCCGCCTCTCGCCACTTTCGCCAGGAAGACGGCCGCCGCCGCCGGGGCTGGGGCTGGGGCTGGGGCCTTGGAAAAAATACTCCGGGGAGATCCCGGAGGAGCGAGACGCGCCCCACCCGCCCCGCCTCCTGTTTCGCGCGCGAAACACATCCCTCATCGGGCCGCCGCGAAGCCCGACGATCCGTCCGACCCGGCGTCCCGGGCCAGCTCGTCGCGGCGCCAGGCGCCGACCAGCAGCCGCTTGAAGGCGGCCCAGGTCTCGTCGAAGGTCTCGCGGCCGCGGATATAGGTGTCGCGGTTGAAGTCCCGATAATCGGCCTCGTAGATGCCGTTCACCTGCTCGCCGGCCTGGCCGACCAGCGCGGTGAAGTCCTGCCGGTAGGGCGACATGAACGGCGCCAGATAGGCCTGCATCAGGTTCGCCATCTCCATCTGCTGGGCGGCGTCGAAGCGGGTGACCACGGCCCGGACCGCATCCCATTCGAACCGGAGTTCCGGCGTGCCGAGGGCGCGGGCGGCCAGGTTCTCGCCCTCCTCGATCGAGCTGAACGTGGCGTGCAGCATGTCGAAGAACCGCCCCGTCGAGTCGAATTCCAGGAACGAGGCGCCGACCGGCACCAGCAGGATGTCGGCCGCCGCCAGCGCGTTGATGGTCAGGTATCCCAGCGCCGGGGGGGTATCGAGGATCACCACGTCATAGGCCGCCAGCATCCCGTCGCGCTCCAGCCGGTTCAGGAGCGCGTCCCACAGCTTCCAGCCCTTCAGCCCCATGCGCCAGACCGGCACCTGGAACTCGGCCCAGTAAAGGTTGAGCTGCGCCCCGATCAGGTCGATGGTCGGCCAGTGGGTCTTCTGGGCCAGGTCGGGGGCACGGATCTTCAGCGCCTCGGCCAGCACGTCGTCGAGCGGCAAGGGACTGTCGCCCCGCCCCATCCGTGCCCGGTTCTCGGCCTGCAGGGCTTCCGCGTAATCCCGCGCCAGCAGCGGAAACACCGTCTGCCATTCGCTCTCGACCCTTCCGCCGAAGATCGAGGTCATCGAACCCTGGCTGTCCAGGTCGATCACCAGCACCCGGTAGCCGTCCAGCGCCGCCGACATCGCCAGATGCGCCGCGGTCGAGGTCTTGCCCACCCCGCCCTTGAAGTTCGCCACCGCCACCACCTTGGCCGGCAGCCCCTTCGGGCGGTAGGGCAGGTAGGGCTTCGCCTTCGACCCTTCCGCGGCGAAGAAGGCGCGCAGGCGCAGCACCTCGTCGAGGGTGAACCACTTGGCGCCGCCCTCGGTCTCGGACCGGCCCTGGGGCAGGTCGGGATGCGCCTTCAGCACCCGGCGGAAATGCGGCGTGGCGACCGGGATCAGGTAGCGGGTGATCTCCCAGGTGGAAAACAGCCGGAGCGCCTTGCGGCCCTCGGGGTTGAGCCCGCGCCCGACCAGGTCGGCCCGGCCCTGGGCCGCCTTCCTGGCCACCTCGGCAAAGCCGGCGGTGCCCACCGGGGCCCCGAGCTCGGCCCGGGCAGAATCGGGGGTGATCGAGAAATAGGGCGGGTCCGCCTCGGATCTGGTCATGGATGTCCTGCTCGACATGCCGTCTTTCTTAAAAAGTATCACGTTTCTGCACATATGAAAGGAAAAACCGCAGGCCGCAGCATTTTTCATGGCATTGCAAGGGCTTGTCCGGGGCGGCCAGAGCCTGACCGGGACCGGCTCTGGCCGTGCCCCTGTCGCCGTCTGTTATGAGATCCGTTAGATAGGTAGTTACGGCTTTCCGCCGGCTCCGGCAACAGCCTGTGCAGGAAGGAAAATTCCTGTCCTTCGGAAGCCCGCGCGACTCCGGAACCACGAAAGCCCGACTCCAGAGCAACGAAGCAGCGATTCCAGACCCCCGAAAGCCCGGCGGCCCGATGCCGGGCTTTCGCGACGCCGCGCTTGAGCGCCGCGCCGGCCCTGCCTAGTCTGGCGTAAATAAAACGACGATAAGACCGAGCAGTCTGACCCCATGCCGAACCCCGCTGCCGCCTCGTCCGGGCGGTCCCGCGTCATGAGCCCGTCATGAGCCCGCCGAAGGCGGGGCTTCCCGTGACCGGCGCGCCGACCCGCGTCCTGCCCCGCATCCCCCCCGGTGCCATAGCCGGGCCGGCGGTCGCCGACTTCTTCCTCTGCGACATCCCGGCGGCGATCCCCAAGGACGACATGGCGAGCATGGAGCACCCGGTCTTCTCGCTCTCGACCCGGCCGGACCGGCGGGTGCTCAGCTATGCCCATAACGGCATCAGCGTCGAGATCACCCCCTCGGTGAAGGGGCTGGCCACGATCCACGACAAGGACGTGCTGATCTACTGCATCAGCCAGCTGGTGGGCGCGCTGAACGCCGGCCGGCCGACCGCGCGGCGGCTGGAACTGGTCGCCCACGACCTCCTGACCGCCACCGGGCGCGAGACCAGCGGAGACAGCTACCGGCGCCTGCGCGAGGCCTTCGAGCGGCTCTCGGGGACAAGGATCGTCACCAATATCCCCACCGGCGAGACGGTGATCACCAGCGGATTCGGGCTGATCGAGGAATGGCAGATCGTGCGCCGCACCCGCTCGGGGCGGATGGTCTCGGTCTCGGTGACGCTCAGCGACTGGCTCTACCGCGCGGTGCTGGCGCGTTCGGTGCTGACGCTCAGCCGCGACTATTTCGGGCTCCGGAAACCCCTGGAGCGGCGGATCTACGAACTGGCGCGCAAGCATTGCGGCCGGCAGCCGCGCTGGCAGGTCTCGATGGCGGTGCTCTGCGCCAAGTCGGGTTCGGCCTCGCCCCTGCGGGTGTTCCGCAAGATGGTCCGCGACATCGCCGCGGCCGATCCGCTGCCCGACTATGCGCTCAGCGTCGAGCCGGGCGATCTGGTGGCGGTGACGCCCCGGGCCGGCCTGACCGAGCCCGAGGACGGCCCGCTGCTGGATGCCGCGACGATGGAAGCGGCGCGCGCCGCCGCGCCGGGCTGGGACATCTACGCGCTCGAGGCCGACTGGCGGCGCTACTGGGTGGCGACGGGCCGGCCGCGGCTCAGAAGCCCGGGCCGGGCCTTCGTGGCCTATTGCGCGAAACGCGCCTCACGGCTAGCGCCGGGCGCCGGCCGGGGCAGGGGGCAGGGGGCTCCGCCCCCGCGCGCCGATGGCGCGCTCCCCCGGAGTATTTTAACCAAGAAGAAGGATCCGGGGCTCAGGATGATCCCTGCGGTACAGGCGGGAGCGCCGATGACCGCCCAAGGAGAACGCCGCCCACCAGCGTCCCGCCAACCGCCCGCCAGCCCCCGCCCCTGTGCAACCCCGCCGGGATGGACTAGTCCATCCCTCAGGCGAACAGGAGGCGACAGGTCCATGCGGCGCGCGTTCATCACCGGCTCGGCCGGGTTCATCGGCTATCACCTCTGCCGGCGGCTGCTGGAGGAGGGCTGGCAGGTCGCCGGCTATGACGGGCTGTCGGATTATTACGACGTCGCCCTGAAACAGGCGCGCCATGGCGAGCTGGCCCGCTTCCCCGGCTTCACCGCGACCATCGGCCGGATCGAGGACATGGACGCCCTCGCCGCCGCCTGCGCCGCCGCCGCGCCCGAGGTCGTCGTCCACCTGGCCGCCCAGGCCGGGGTGCGCCATTCCATCGACAATCCCCGGGTCTATGTGGACGCCAACCTGATCGGCGCCTTCAACGTGATGGAGGTGGCCCGCGCCGCCGGCGTGGCGCATCTGCTGATGGCCTCGACCTCGTCGGTCTATGGCGCCAACACGCACATGCCCTATGCCGAGACCGACAAGACCGACACCCAGATGTCGTTCTACGCCGCCACCAAGAAGGCGAACGAGGCGATGGCCCATGCCTGGGCGCATATCCACGGCCTGCCCACGACGATGTTCCGCTTCTTCACCGTCTACGGGCCCTGGGGCCGGCCCGACATGGCCTATTTCAAGTTCACCCGGGCGATCCTGGAAGGCCGGCCGATCGACGTCTACAACCACGGCGACATGTGGCGCGACTTCACCTATGTGGGCGACCTGGTGCGCGGGATCCGGCTGCTGATCGATTGCATCCCCCCGGCGCCCCTCCGGGGCGACGCGGTCCCCGAGCGCCCGGCCCGGCCCGAGGCCATCGCGCCGGGCGACAGTCTCTCGCCCGTGGCGCCCTGGCGGGTGGTCAATATCGGCAATTCCGAGAAGGTCCGGCTGATGGATTTCATCGCCGCGATCGAGGACGCGCTGGGGCAGAAGGCGGTCTGCAATTTCATGGAGATCCAGCCCGGCGACGTCCCCGCCACCTGGGCCGATGCGCGGCTGCTCCAGCACCTGACCGGCTACCGGCCCGAGACGCCGATGCGCGCCGGCGTGGCCGAATTCGTCGCCTGGTACCGGGACTATTACCGGGTCTGAGGCGGAGCTTCGGCCGCCCTGTTTCGCGCGCGAAACGGGGCGGCGGCACCGGCACCGGCACCGGCACCGGCACGGCGATGCAGGACCCGGAGACTGAACAAACGGTCGGTTGGTGATCCGTACAACAGGCGCTGGAATCCCGGAATGGCAGATCAGGTGATTGAAAGGACGAAAGAAAATGCCTTCCGGCGCGGGGCCGTTCAGAAACAGGCCCGCCCGGACACGGGCGCCGAGGCAAGGTGAAGGATTAGCTCCCACTGACGTGCATTCGTCTATATTAACGGTCTCTATTCACATAATATATTGAAATATAAAGGATAAATATTTGTTTGATGCAGTCCCTGGACAGCCCGCAACACACCACAGGTGCTGCGGCGGCCTGGAAAGCGCGGGACCGTAGTCATCCACGAGCGTGACGCTGCCCAGCGGCTTTCAGCAGCGCGCGCCATCGCCGCCGGTGGCGATGGCTGCGTGCGTGTGACTGCCCGAATTGCAGGTTTGCCAAGGCTCTGCCGGTCCGGGCTTCCTGCCGACGGCGGGGCGGATTCCCAACTCAACCAAGAGATGCACGTTTCTTGATCTGTCCCCGCATGGTAGATTGGTCCACGGCCGAGTTCCGGAGAAGCCGGAAGATCCGGCCACGGGGGGATTCATGGCTACGATTTTTGGCGACACGTCAGGAACATTGTCTGGCACCAACTCAGGCCGGCGCCAGACGATCTTGGGCATTGCGTATCAGACGAACCAGATCGTCGGGGACGCCAACGCCATCATCCAGAATGCGCGCGGCGGGAACGACATCCTGACCGGCGGATCTGCCAGTCCGTACAACAGCATCTACGGCGACGCCAACCGGATGGCGGGGTTTGCGGTCGGCGGTGCGGACAGGATCCGAGGCGGCGCGGACAGCCAGCGCAACGACCTGGTGGGCGACGCCTGGACGATGGTGAGCCAAGCGGTGGGCGGGAACGACGAGATCCGAGGCGGTGCGAACACCCAGATCAACTTCGTTCTGGGCGATGCCTACAGCATGAGCGGCCTGACGCGTGGCGGCAATGACTGGCTGCTCGGCGGCAGCGGCAGCGGGACAAATACGCTGATCGGGGATGCCTACACCCTAAAGGAACTGGCGCAGGGGGGGAACGACCGGATCACCGGCGGTGCCAACAGCGTGCAAAACGACATCGTGGGCGACGCCTGGCTGATGCGGGACGCCACGAAGGGTGGCAACGACTCGATCGTGGGGGGGGATTACGCCC
>JBGAOK010000030.1:0-31506 GCA_044221805.1 Meridianimarinicoccus sp. | reverse complement strand
GTGAGCCAAGGCTTTTCGTCGCGATCGGGGCCTGCGCCCTGCTCCTCACTCAGACGGGGCGTGATGCGCCCACCCTCGGGCCGGGCGCGATCCTCGGGAATCCATCCTCCGCCACCGCAACGGCCCGTGACTCCCCCCGCCAAACCGGCTAACCCGCCCCGCAGCGCCCCGCCCCTCGGGGGGGCTGTTGCCGGATTGATACACTACAGGATTCCTACGTGACTCCGACAGGAAACCGACCGCTCTCCGACCTCACCTGGCTGCGGGTCGGCGGCCCGGCCGAGCGCTTCGCCCAGCCGGCGGGCGTGGACGAGCTCTGCGCGCTGCTGGCCGACACGCCCCCCGGAACCCCGGTCTTTCCCATGGGCGTGGGGTCGAACCTGATCGTCCGGGACGGCGGCATCCGGGGGCTGGTGATCCGCCTGGGCCGCGGGTTCAACCAGTTGGAAATCAACGGCGATCTGGTCACGGCAGGGGCGGCGATGCTGGATGCCCATGTGGCGCGGAAGGCTGCCGCGGCGGGGCTCGACCTGACCTTCCTGCGCACCATCCCCGGCGCGATCGGCGGCGCGGTGCGGATGAACGCCGGCTGCTACGGCGCCTATGTGGCGGATGTTTTCGTGTCCGCCCAAGCGGTTACACGGCAGGGCCAGGTGGTGACCCTGACCCAAGCCGACCTGAACTTCCGCTACCGCCAGACCACACTGCCCGACGGCTGGGTCATCACGGAGGCCACGTTCCGCGCCCCGAAGGGCGATCCCGAGGTGCTCGAGGCGCAGATGGCGGACCAGATCGCGCGGCGCGACGCCTCCCAGCCGGTCAAGGACCGCACCGCCGGGTCGACCTTCCGCAACCCCGCCGGCTTCTCCTCGACCGGGCGGGCGGACGATTCCCACGCCCTGAAGGCCTGGAAGCTGATCGAGGATGCCGGCATGCGCGGCGCCACCCTGGGCGGTGCCCAGATGTCGCCCAAACATGCCAATTTCCTCGTTAACACCGGTGGCGCAACTGCCGCAGATCTCGAAGCCCTGGGCGAACTTGTGCGAAAAAGGGTTTTCGAAACCAGCGGCGTGACTCTAGAGTGGGAAATCATGCGGGTCGGCGAACCGGGGCAATAACCGGAGCCGCCAGCACCACCCGGGACAACCCGGGGGATCGAGCAGGCAGAGGGCGAGGGCGAAGGCCAGGCCCGGAGAGATAGAGGCAGGGTCGTGTCGTCAAGCACTGATCCCGTGGTCGCCGTCCTGATGGGCGGGCCATCGGCGGAGCGTGAGGTGTCGCTCAGCTCGGGGCGCGAATGCGCCGCGGCGCTCCGTGCGGCGGGCTTCCGCGTCGCCGAGATCGATGCCGGCCGCGACCTGCCCGACCGCCTGCGCGAAACCGGCGCCGGCCTCGCCTTCAACGCGCTGCACGGCCGCTGGGGCGAGGACGGGGTGGTGCAGGGGCTGCTGGAATGGATGGGCATTCCTTATACCCATTCGGGCGTGCTCGCCTCGGCCATGGCGATGGACAAGACCTGCTCGAAGCTGGCCTTCCGCGAGGCCGGGCTGCCGGTGCTGACCAGCGGCATCTTCCCGGCCGCCGAGGTGCGCGCCCGCCACGTCATGGACCCGCCCTATGTGGTGAAGCCCAACAACGAGGGATCCTCGGTGGGCGTCTATCTGGTCCACGAGGAATCGAACGGCCCGCCGCAGCTTTCGGCGGACATGCCGGACCTGGTCATGGTGGAACGCTTCGCCCCGGGGCGCGAGCTGACCGTGGCGGTGCTGGGCGCCGGGGTGGGCGGCGACACCGACCGGGCGCTGACCGTCACCGACATCGTGACCGAGGGCTGGTACGATTATGACGCCAAGTACCGCCCCGGCGGGTCGCGCCACGTTCTGCCGGCGCCGATCCCCCAACCTGTCTATGACGCCTGTCTGGAATTCGCGGTGCGGGCGCACCGGGCGCTTGGCTGCCGGGGCGTGTCGCGGACCGATTTCCGCTGGGATCCCGACCGCGGCCGGGACGGGCTGATCATCCTGGAAACTAACACCCAGCCGGGGATGACGCCGACCTCGCTGGCCCCCGAACAGGCCGCCCATTGCGGCATCGACTTCCCGAAGCTCTGCCGCTGGATGGTGGAGGACGCCTCATGCGGTCGCTGATCCGGCGCGAGCCGCCGGTGAAGCGGCGGACCGGACATGACCCGGCGCCCAGCCGGGCGGCCTATCGCATGCAGCGGTTCTGGCTGTCGCCCTGGATGCGCTGGGTCGTGACCACGGTCATGCCGGTGTGCCTGCTGGCAACGGCAGCGACGCTGTGGGTCCTGCAGCCGTCGCAGCAGGCACGTCTGGCCGAGGTCACCGGCAAGATGCGCGCCCAGGTCGAAGCACGGCCCGAATTCGAGATCCGGCAGATGGCGATCGCCGGCGCCTCGCCGGTACTGGCTGACGCAATCCGCGAACGTCTGGGGCTGGTGTTCCCGATCAGCTGGTTCCACATCGACACCGTGGCGATCCACGACAACGTGGCCGCGCTGGATGCGGTGGCGGAAACCCGGGTGACGGTGGAACTGGGCGGCGCGCTGCACATCGACGTGCGCGAGCGCGAGCCGGCAGTCTTGTGGCGGCGCGAGGGCGCGATCGAGATCCTCGATCCCTCCGGCCACCGCATTGCCTTTGTCGACAGCCGCGACACCCGCGCCGACCTGCCGCTGGTCACCGGCGACAGCGCCGATGCCGCGGTTCCCGAGGCGCTGTCGCTGTTCGAGGCGGCCAAGCCGATCGCGTCCCGGGTGCGGGCGCTGACCCGGCAGGGCGAACGCCGCTGGGACGTGATCCTGGATCGCGGCCAGGTCATCAAGCTGCCCGAGGTCGAGCCGCGCGTCGCGCTGGAACGGGTCATCGCCATGCAGCAGACCATGGACCTTCTGGCGCGGGACGTGCCGGTGGTCGATGTGCGCAGCGCGCGGATGACCGTGACGGTCGGAACCTCGGCCGCGGAAATGTTGGAACTCACGGATGACTCCGAAGAAGAGGTGGTCGGGCAATGATCGAGCTGTTTGAAGTCCAGCGGGCGATGCGGCAGATGCGCAAGGCGGCGATGCAGCGGGGCGTCATCGCGATCCTGGACATCGGCACGTCCAAGGCGACCTGCCTCGTGCTGCGCTTCGACGGCGGCGAGCTTCCGGCGACCGAGGGCGTCGGGCCGATGGCGGGCCAGTCGCAGTTCCGGGTGATCGGCGCCGCCACGACCCGGGCGCGGGGCATGCGCCACGGCGAGATCGAGGTCATGGCCGAGACCGAGCGCGCGGTGCGGACCGTGGTGCAGGCGGCCCAGAAGATGGCGCAGGTCAGGGTCGATCATGCCATTGTCAGCTTCTCGGGGGCAGGGCCGCGGTCCTACGGTCTGTCGGGCGACATCCAGCTGGCCGGCGCGGAAGTGACCGAAAGCGACATCGCCGCGGTCCTGGCCAGCTGCGAGACCCCCGACATCGGATCCCATCGCACCGTGCTGCACGCCCAGCCGGTCAACTTCGCGCTCGACCACCGGTCGGGCCTGGCCGATCCGCGCGGCCAGATCGGCAACCGGCTGGCCACCGACATGCACATGCTGGCCGTCGACCGGGCCGCGGTGCAGAACGTGCTGCACTGCATCAAGCGCTGCGATCTGGAACTGGCCGGTCTGGCTTCGTCGGCCTATGTCTCGGGCATCGCCGCGCTGGTCGAGGACGAACAGAAGATCGGCGCCGCCTCGATCGATCTGGGGGCAGGGACCTCGGGCATCTCGATCTTCCTGCGCGGCCACATGATCTATGCCGACACCGTCCGTCTGGGCGGCCAGCACGTCACCCAGGACATCTCGAAGGGACTGGGCATTCCGCTGGCCATCGCCGAGCGGATCAAGACGCTGCATGGCGGTCTGGTGGCGACCGGCCGGGACGACCGCGACATGATCGAGCTGAAGGGCGAGACCGGCGACTGGGAACACGACCGGCGCGAGATCTCGCGCAGCGAGCTGATCGGCATCATGCGGCCACGGGTCGAGGAGATCCTCGAAGAGGTCCGCGCCCGCCTTGACGCCGCCGGGTTCGAATCGCTGCCCAGCCAGAAGATCGTCCTGACCGGCGGCACCAGCCAGGTGCCGGGGCTGGCCAATCTTGCCTCGCGGATCCTCGGCCAGCAGGTCCGGCTGGGCCGGCCGCTGCGGGTGCAGGGCCTGCCGCAGGCCGCCACCGGGCCAGCCTTCTCGGCCGCGGTCGGGCTCTGCCTGTTTGCTGCGCATCCCCAGGACGAGTGCTGGGACTTCAGCATCGAGGATCACCGCTATCCGGCGCGCTCGCTGCGCCGTGCGGTGCGCTGGTTCCGGGAGAACTGGTAGATTTCTGCCGAAGCCCGCCGAAATCTTGTGTTTTTGTTGCGCTCACGCAGATTTCTGCGTGACCGCTCGCCCTGTCGCCGCTAGACTTCGAAAATAAGCAGAGCTCGGGCGCAAAGACCGGGGCAACTTGTACAGGCGGAACCAAAGATGACGTTGAATCTTAAGATTCCTGCGCAGGAAGAACTGCGTCCGAAGATCACCGTGTTCGGGGTCGGCGGCGCCGGCGGCAACGCAGTCAACAACATGATCGAGAAACAGCTCGACGGTGTGGATTTCGTCGTCGCCAACACCGACGCGCAGGCGCTGGCCCAGAGCCGCGCGCCGGCCAAGGTGCAGATGGGGATCAAGGCGACGGAAGGTCTGGGCGCCGGCGCGCGTCCCGCCGTCGGGGCCGCAGCGGCCGAGGAATCCATCGAACAGATCGTCGATCATCTGGTCGGAAGCCACATGTGCTTCATCACCGCCGGCATGGGCGGCGGCACCGGCACCGGCGCCGCGCCGATCATCGCCCAGGCTGCCCGCGAACTGGGCGTGCTGACCGTGGGCGTGGTGACCAAGCCCTTCCACTTCGAAGGTGCCAAGCGCATGCGCAAGGCCGAGGAAGGCGTCGAGAACCTGCAGAAGGTGGTCGACACGCTGATCATCATCCCGAACCAGAACCTGTTCCGTCTCGCCAACGAGAAGACCACCTTCACCGAGGCCTTCTCGATGGCCGACGACGTGCTGTATCAGGGCGTCAAGGGCGTGACCGACCTGATGGTGCGCCCGGGCCTGATCAACCTCGACTTCGCCGACGTGCGTGCGGTGATGGACGAGATGGGCAAGGCGATGATGGGCACCGGCGAGGGCGAGGGCGAGACCCGCGCGCTGCAGGCCGCCGAGAAGGCGATCGCCAACCCGCTCTTGGACGAGATCAGCCTGCGGGGCGCCAAGGGCGTCCTGATCAACATCACCGGCGGCTACGACCTGACCCTGTTCGAACTGGACGAGGCGGCGAACCGGATCCGCGAGGAGGTCGACCCCGACGCCAACATCATCGTGGGCTCGACCCTCGACCCCGCGATGACCGGCATCATCCGGGTGTCGGTGGTGGCCACCGGCATCGATGCCTCGACCGAGGCGAAGGATGTGCCGGTGCCGCGCCGCCGCCTGTCCGAACCGCTGACCGGCCATGTCTCGGCCGAGATGCCGAAGCAGATGGCCCATGCCGCTGCGCAGCCGTCCATTCCGGGCCGGGTCGCCGCCGCGTCGCAGCCGTCCGGCGGCCAGCGGATCGAGGAACCCACCCTGTTCCACGACCTCGACCCGCAGCCCTTCGCGGCGCCCCAGTCGCACCTGGACGACGACCTGCCGCCGCCGGCCTATGCGCCGCAGCAGACCCCGGCCTTCGAGCCCCACCGGCGCGAGATGGCGTCCGACCTGCGGCCGCAGTCGCCGGCACCGGGCACGCCCTCGCCCGAGACGATCCGCCGGCTGGAAGCAGCCGTGCGCAAGGCACCGGACAGCTTCGACAACCGCGCGGCTGCCACGCGGACCGAGCCGGCACCCGACAAGGCCCGCTTCGGCATCAACTCTCTGATCAACCGCATGACCGGCCATGGCCACGGCCACGCCCCGGTGCCCGAGCAGCGCAGCCCGTCCGGCCGCGGTCTGCCGCCGATGCAGAGCCTGCCGCTGGACAACCCCGAGGATGACGCTGAGCTGGAGAAGATCGAAATTCCGGCATTCTTGAGACGCCAGGCGAACTGAGCCGCCGGCCACCGGAGCTTTTCGGATCACGACTGACAGGACCGGCGAAAGCCGGTCCTTTTGTTTTTTAATCAAATGTTTGCCGTGACGTGGCGCGGGTTTCGGCTGGAACGCGCCGCATCGCCGAGGGGCATGTTTCAAGCTGTTGCAATCATTGAATTGAGCGGCGCAGGCCCCCCCCATACCTAGAAGCTGCAGAGAATTGCCACGGCGCGGGCAGTGAAGCGCGAGATGGCGAAAGGGCATGAGGACGCGATGCAGACCACGGTCGCAAGGACAGTACAGTTCGCAGGGATGGGGCTGCATGGCGGCCGGCCGGTCCGCATGGACGTGCGCCCGGCCCCGGTGGACCACGGCATCGTCTTCCGGCGCACCGATGTGCGCGGGCCGGCGGGCCTTGTTCCGGCGCGCTGGGATCTGGCCGACCAGACCCCGTTGTGCACCCGCATCATCAACGAACACGGCGTGTCGGTCTCGACCATCGAGCATGTGATGGCCGCCCTTGCCGGGCTGGGCATCCGCAACGCTCTGGTCGAACTGAACGGCCCCGAGGTTCCGATCCTCGACGGCAGCGCGGCGCCCTTCGTGCGCAAGCTGCTGCGGGCCGGGATCCGCGAGCAGGCCGGCAAGCTGTACCTGCTGAAGATCCTGAAGCCCGTCGAGGTTCGCAACGGCGACGCCGTGGCGCGGCTCGAGCCGTCTGACGGGTTCCATATCGACTTCGAGATCAACTTCGATGTCGCGGCCATCGGTCATCAGCGCCGGGCGCTGAACCTGAAGAACGGCGCCTTCGTGACCACGCTCTGCGACAGCCGGACCTTCTGCCGGCAGTCGGACGTGGACGAGATGCGGTCCAAGGGCCTCGCCCTTGGCGGCACCACCGAGAATGCGGTGGTGTTCGACGGCGACGAGGTTGTCAGCCCGGGCGGTCTGCGCCACGATGACGAACCTGTGCGGCACAAGATGCTCGACGCGCTTGGCGACCTGAGCCTTGCCGGCATGCCGATCCTGGGCCGCTATCGCGGCATCCGGTCGGGCCATGCCACCACCAACCGCCTGCTGCGGGCCCTGTTCGCCCGGCCGGACGCCTTCCAGATCATCGAGTGCAAACCATCGATGCTGCACTCGCTGCCGGGCGCCGGCGTGCGCGTGGCCGACCTCGCGCGGCTGGCGGCCTGAGCCGGACGCGACGGCAGCGGCAAGACAAATCGCCGTGCACCGCCGTCAGGGCCTTTTTCCCCGTCTTTCTTTCGTGGTAACTCCAACCCGATCGCTAAGGAGCCACAGGTTGGGCAGCAGAGACAGGCAAGGGGGCTGGCACGTCGTGCGGCTGGCGGCAGTTCTTGCCGCCGGCCTCGTGCTGGCAGGATGCGGCGGGAAGAAGGAACCTTCCCTCGACATCTATTCCCCCAAGGAAATCTACGACCGGGCCGAGTACGAGTTGGACCAGGGCAACCTGGAGGATTCGGCCAAGTACTTCGGCGAGGTCGAGCGGCTTTACCCCTATTCCGACTGGGCCAAGCGCGCGCTGATCATGCAGGCCTTCGTCTATCACCGGGACAAGGACTATGAGTCGAGTCGCGCCGCTGCACAGCGTTATATCGACTTCTATCCGGCCGACGAGGACGCGGCCTATGCCCAGTACCTTCTGGCGCTGAGCTATTACGACCAGGTCGACGAGGTCGGCCGCGACCAGGGCGTGACCTACCAGGCGCTGCAGGCGCTGCGGGTGGTGATCGAACGCTATCCCGACAGCGAATATGCCCGTTCGGCGATCCTGAAGTTCGACCTCGCCTATGACCACCTCGCCGCGAAGGAGATGGAGGTCGGCCGCTACTACCTGAAGGGTGGGTACTTCTCAGCCGCCGCAGCGCGCTTCCGGGTCGTGGTCGAGGACTTCCAGACCACCAGCCACACCCCCGAGGCGCTGTTCCGACTGATCGAATGCTATCTCTCGCTGGGGCTTCTGGACGAGGCGCAAACCGCCGGTGCGATCCTGGGCTACAATTATCAGGCGAGTGAGTGGTACCAGGACGCCTATACGTTGCTGACCGGGCGGGGCCTGCTGCTGGAACCTGCTGGCAACAGCTGGTTGCGCCAGATCTGGCGCCAGACGATCCGGGGGCAATGGCTCTGAACCCCGGCGCGACGGGCCGGGAAGCATGGCCGCGGCAGAGGGTTCGCCGCCATGCTTCTTAGCCTGTCGATCCGCGACGTCCTGATCATCGAGTCGCTTGAGATCGACTTCCGGCCCGGTCTCAACGTGCTCACCGGCGAGACCGGGGCGGGGAAGTCGATCCTGCTTGACGCGCTGGGATTCGTGCTGGGCTGGCGCGGCCGTGCCGACATCGTGCGGCCGGGCGCCGAACGTGGTGAGGTCACGGCGGTGTTCGACCTGGTTGAGGGCCACCCTGCGCTGGCGGTGCTGGCCGAAGCCGGGATCGAGCTGGCGCAAGACGGCAGCGCCGAGCTGATCCTGCGGCGCAGCAACACCCCGGATGGGCGCAAGCAGGCTTATGTGAACGACCGGCGGGTGTCCGGCGAGGTGCTGCGGCAGGTCTCGGATCTGCTGGTCGAGCTGCACGGCCAGCACGACGACCGCGGGCTTCTTGATCCGCGCGGCCACCGGCGGCTGCTGGATGCCATGCTGGCCGACCCGGCGCTGCCTGGGGCCCTGCGTGCCGGCTGGGCGGCGCTGGCCGAGGCGCGCAAGGCGGAATCCGCGGCCCGGGCGGGGATCGCCGCCGCGGCGGCCGAGGCCGAGTTCCTGCGCCACGCGGTCGAGGAACTGGACCGGCTCGACCCGCAGGCGGGCGAGGACGCCGCGCTGGATGCCCGCCGCCGGATGATGCAGGGGGCCGGGAAGGTCCGCGCCGACATCCTCCGGGCGGCCGAGGTGCTGGGCTCGGCGGACGGTGCCGAGGCGCTGGCCGGGGCGGCGCTGCGCTGGCTCGACGGGGCCACCGAGGTGGCGGGCGAGGCGCTGGCCCCGGCTGCGGCGGCGCTGGACCGGGCGCTGGTGGAACTGTCCGAGGCGCAGGCGGCGATCGCCACCTGTCTCGACATGCTGGACTTCGACCCGCTGGAACTGGAACGGATCGAGGAACGTCTGTTCGCGCTCCGGGCGCTGGCCCGCAAGCACGGCGTCCTGCCCGACGATCTGGCCGGGCTGGCCGCGACCCTGCGCGCCCGGCTCGACGCCATCGAGGGCGGCGAGGCGCATCTGGCCGGGCTGGCCGGCGCGGTGGCCGAGGCGGAGGCCGCCTATGACCGCGCGGCAGGGCGGCTGAGCGCGGCGCGGGTCGAGGCGGCCGCGCGGCTGGATGCGGCGATGCGGGCGGAGCTTGCGCCCCTGAAGATGGAACGCGCCACCTTCCGGACCGAACTCACCCCCGCCGCCCCGGGCCCCGACGGGCGCGAGACCGTCGCCTTTCAGGTCGCCACCAACCCCGGCGCGCCGGCCGGGCCGTTGGAGCGGATCGCCTCGGGCGGGGAACTGTCGCGTTTCCTGCTGGCGCTGAAGGTCTGCCTGACCGCCGGCAGCCGCGAGGTGACCCTGATCTTCGACGAGATCGACCGCGGCGTGGGCGGCGCCACCGCGGACGCGGTGGGGCGCCGGCTGGCCGCGCTGGCCGGGCAGGCGGGCGGGCAGGTTCTGGTGGTGACCCATTCGCCCCAGGTGGCGGCGCTGGGGCAGCACCACTGGCGGGTCGAGAAGCATGTCAGCGCGGGCAGCACGCGGTCGACCGTGGTCTCCCTCGCCCCCGCCGAGCGGGTGGACGAGATCGCGCGGATGCTGTCGGGCGACCAGGTCACCGACGCAGCCCGGCAGGCCGCGCGGGCGCTGCTGGCGGGCTGACGCCGCCGGACGGCCGGACCGGTGGCGCGGGCTATTGTTTCTCGACCGTGACCAGCGCGGGGTCGAAGGCCATGTAGTTGCGCAGCCGCTCGGCGCCGGGCAGCGGATCCTCGTAGGACCAGGCGGCATCGGCCAGCACCTGGCTGCGCCCGTCGATCGAATAGAACGTCGCCCAGCCGACCCGGGCTTCCTGCGCCGTGGTCTCGGACGGGTCGAAGAAGGCCATCGCCACGTCCTCGCGCGGGATCAGGATCATCGGCGCGCGTCCCGGCAGGACCAGTTGCAGCGCGCCGGTGGTTTCGCCGAAAATCCCGCCATGGGAATAGACCACCCATTTCCCGGGGGCCGCGCGGATGTCGATCTTCGTCGGGTTCATGTCGCTCATGGTGTCGCGCTCTCCTCGGAGGCAGGATTGTCAGCCGGGACGATGATGCGGCGACTGTGACACCATGGTGACGCTAACGCCAGATCGGCGCGGTGGCCTGCTTCAGCCAGTCACGGGCGGCGTCCGAAACCAGCCCCGACAGCCGTTCCCATGTCTCGGCGTGATAGGCATCGAGCCAGTCCCGCTCCGCCGGGGCCAGCATCCCGGGCACCAGGCCGCGGCGGTCGATCGGCACATGGGTCAGGGTCCGGAAGGCCAGCATCTCGCGCTTGTCGGCGCCGGGCAGGGCGGCGGCGGGTTCCACCACGATCAGGTTCTCCAGCCGGATGCCGAAGGCGCCGTCGCGATAGTAGCCCGGCTCGTTCGACAGGACCATGCCCACCGCCAGCGGCTCGGCCCCGGTCCGTGCCAGCCGCTGGGGGCCTTCGTGGACGCTCATGTAGGCGCCGACGCCGTGGCCGGTGCCGTGGTCATAGTCCTGCCCGGCCAGCCACAGGGGATAGCGCGCCAGCGCGTCCAGATCCCGCCCCGCGACGCCCTTCGGAAAGCGCACGCGGCTGATCGCGATCATGCCCTGGAGCACGCGGGTGAAGGCGGCGCGGGCGTCCTCGCCCGGATCGCCGATGGCGATGGTGCGGGTGATGTCGGTGGTGCCGTCCTGATACTGGGCGCCGCTGTCCACCACCAGGAACTCGTTCGGCCGGATGGCGCGGTCGGTTTCGGTGCTGACCCGGTAATGCATGATCGCCCCATGGGGCCCGGCGCCGCAGATGGTGTCGAAGCTGATGTCCAGAAGCTGGTTGCTGGCCCGGCGGAACCCTTCCAGCGCCGTCACAACGCCGATCTCGGTCAGCCGGTGGCCCGGCTCGGCGATCAACCGCGCGGTCTCGCGGTCGAGCCAGCACAGGAACTCGACCATGGCGGCGCCGTCGCGCAGATGCGCCGCCTCCATCCCCGCGACCTCGGCCGCGGTCTTGCAGGCCTTGGGCAGGATGCAGGGGTCGCGGCCGAAGCTGCATTCCACCAGCGCCTCGTTCAGGGCCAGTTTCACCGCCATGGGCGCAGTCGCCTTGTCGACCCGCACCTTGCCGGCAAGCCGGCGCAGGCGCGCCTCGAACTCGGCCCCGGGCCGGATCCGGACCTGCGGGCCGAGATGCGGCTCGAGCCCCGCCAGCTTGCCGGGGTTGGCAAACAGGTCGACCGAGCCATCATCGGCGACGATCGCGAAGGCGTGCATGACCGGGACCCGGGGGAGGTCGCCGCCTCGAATGTTCAGCAGCCACGCGATGCTGTCGGGCAGGGTCAGCACCACGGCCGCCTCGCCGGCGGCGCGCAGGTCGCGGCCGATCTCGGCCCGCTTCTCGGCGCTGCTGCGCCCGGCAAGGGAATCGGGATGGCTGCACGCCGGGGCCGCGGGCGGTGCCGGGCGGTCGGTCCAGATCTGGTCGACCAGATTGGCCGATTCGACCAGCGTGACGGCGCTGCCGGCCAGCGCCTTGCGCAGCCCGTCGATCTCGTCGACCGTGTGCAGCCACGGGTCGAAACCGATCATCGCGCCCGCCGGCGCATGCTCCTTCAGCCAGTCGGCGAGCTTGGACTCGGGCCAGTTCACCGGGGTGAAGACGGTGGTGTCCACCTGGGCCCGGACCTGCAGGCGATAGCGGCCGTCGACGAAGACCCCGGCGAGGCCCGGCAGCACGCAGCAGAACCCGGCCGAGCCGGTGAAGCCGGTCAGCCAGGCCAGCCGGGCATCGCAGTCGGCGACGTATTCGCCCTGATGCGCGTCGGCCCGGGGCACGAGGAAGCCGTCAAGGCCGGCCTCAGTTATGGCCCGGCGCAGGGCGGCCAGCCGGGGCGGGCCGTCGGCGGGACGCGAGATCACCTCGAAGCTCTGGAACATGGCGGCGCAACTCCCTGTGGTCGGGCTGCGCCCGGTTCCGGAGTTCTGACAAGCTGCGGTCCGTCCCACAAGCCCCGCCGCGCGCCGCCGCGCGTCCCCCGGCCCGACGCTCACCGCCGGTCCTGACGGCCAGGACACCGCCTGCGCGCGGCTGGCGCCCTGCGGGCGTCACGGCGGTCGGCCCAGCGCCGCGCGCGATCCCCGCGCGGTCCCGCCTTCCCGCCCGGTGCGGACCTCAGCCTACCCGCCGGAACGGCGCGCCGCGGGACTGCGCCGCGATGCGGGCGCGCTTCTTCGGGTCGCTCTCGAACAGGCTGGCTAGCTGCTCGGTCATGGCGCCGGCCAACTGCTCCACGTCGGTGATGGTGACGGCCCGGGCATAATAGCGGGTCACGTCATGGCCGATGCCGATGGCGATCAGTTCCACATGCTTCTTCTTCTCGACCATGGCGATCACGTCGCGCAGGTGCTTCTCGAGGAAGTTCGCCGGGTTCACCGACAGGGTGGAATCGTCGACCGGGGCGCCGTCCGAGATCACCATCAGGATCTTGCGCTGCTCGGGCCGGCCCAGCATCCGCCGGTGCGCCCATTCCAGCGCCTCGCCGTCGATGTTCTCCTTCAGCAGGCCTTCCTTCATCATCAGGCCCAGGTTGGACCGCACCCGCCGCCACGGCGCATCGGCGGGCTTGTAGATGATGTGGCGCAGGTCGTTCAGCCGCCCCGGCAGTTGCGGCCGGCCTGCGGCCAGCCAGGCCTCGCGCGACTGACCGCCCTTCCACGCCCGCGTGGTGAAGCCGAGGATCTCGACCTTGACCGCGCAGCGTTCCAGCGTGCGCGCCAGCACGTCGGCGCAGATCGCCGCGATCGAGATCGGGCGGCCCCGCATCGAGCCCGAATTGTCGATCAGCAGCGTCACCACCGTATCGCGGAAATCGGTGTCGTGCTCGATCTTGAAGCTGAGCGGGGTCGTCGGGTTCGCCACCACCCGGGCCAGCCGCCCGGCATCGAGGATGCCTTCCTCGCGGTCGAACTCCCAGCTGCGGTTCTGCTTGGCCTGAAGCCGGCGCTGCAGCTTGTTGGCCAGCCGCGACACCGCGCCTTTCAGGGGTTCGAGCTGCTGGTCGAGGTAGGCGCGCAGCCGTTCCAGCTCGGCCGGCTCGGCCAGATCTTCGGCGCGGATTTCCTCGTCATGTTCGGCCGTGAAGACGGTGTAGTCGGGATCGGCCTCCGAGATCGGTGCCGGCGGCACCGGTTCCATCGGCTGGTCGCCGTCGGGCATGTCCATCTCGTCGGTCAGTTCGGCATCGGCCATCTGGTCGCGGGTGACCTGCGCGTCCGAGGCGTCGCCGCTGTCCTCCTGGGTCTGCTCGGGCGTGGCTTCGCTGTCGTCGTCGCGGGACTGGTCGTCGTCGGGACGGTCCTGGTCCTCCTCCTGGCTTTCCTCGCCGTTCTGGTCGTCCTCGGCGTCCTCCTCTTCCATGTCGGGGTCGTCGCCCAGTTGGTCGCCATAGCCCAGATCGGCGATGACCTGGCGCGCCAGCTTCGCGAAGGCGGTCTGGTCGGTCAGCGCGGTCTCGAGCCCGGCCAGCGTGGCCCCGGCCTCGGTCTCGATATGGCTGCGCCACAGCCGCATCACATTGTCCGCGCCTGCGGGCAGCGGCCGCCCGGTGGCCAGATGGCGCAGCAGGAAACCCGCCGCCACGGCCAGCGGCGCGGCCGAACTGTCCGCGATCTGGGCAAAGCCGCGCCGGTCGGCCTCGGCGGCGATCTTGGCGTCGATGTTCCCGGCCGTCCCCGGCATCATCCGCGCGCCCACCGCCTCGCAGCGGGCGGTCTCCAGCGCGTCGTAGATGTCGCGCGCCATCTGTCCCTGCGGGTTGTAGCGGGTATGGGTGCGGTCGTCGTGATAGCGCCGGCGCAGCGCGAAGGCGTCCGCGGTGCCCCTTGCCAGCATCACCTCGGCCTTGGTCATCCGACGGCTGACCTGCGGCAGGCGCATGGTCTCGCCGGCCATGCCCGGCGGGTCGACCGAGAAGCTGACCACCATGTCGGGATCATCGGCCATGACCCGCGTGGCTTCGGCCAGGGCCTTCTTGAACGACTCGGCGGGGCTGTCGGGCTGGGTCATGGGTCCTCGGCGTCGCGGCAGGGCAGGGCGCCAGTGTTCCGGCGACCCTGCCCTTTATGGCCCGACTGCGAGGAATTCGAAAGGCCCGGACTCAGTCCAGCCGGTACAGCGCCCGAATCCGGCCAAGCAGCGCCTGCCGCTGCGCCAGCCCGTTCAGGCCGCCGTTGATCCGCCGCGTGATCAGGCGCAGGTCGTCCCGGTCGGCCAGGGCATTGAGCTTCCGGTCGCTCCAGAACCAGCCGGCCGCCTCGACTGCAAGGTCCGGGTCGCTGGCGACCAGCGTCGGGTTGGCGAGGATCTCGGCCTGGCGGCCGATCGCCTCGCCGAAGCGGGCATAGTTCGCGCGCCCCGTAAGCTGGATCAGCCCGCGGCCCTTGAAGCGCGGCCCGTCGCCGGGCCGGGTGTTGCCCAGATCGGTGCGCCCCTCATAGGCGGTGCCGCTGGCGATCTCCTCCACATGGCACAGGCTGCCGCTTTCGTGGCCGATCTGGGCCAGGAAATGCGCCTGCCGGAGCGGAGTCGTCAGGCCGTGGCGCTGGAAGCAGGCCGCAAGTCCCGGTGCGAAGCGCGCCACGTCGTCCGGGTCGGCGGCCGGCAGCGCCAGCGCCAGAAGCCCGGCCGAGAACGCCGGTTCCAGCCCTGCCGCCAGATGCCGGAAGCTGGGGCCGTCCGGGTCGACGACCCCGTCCGGTGCGGCCATGCCGAGGCTGCGCTGCAGATCGAGGATCGCCGCCTGTGTCCTGGGGCCAAGGCGGCCGTCCTCGGCCAGCAGGTCTGATGGGCTATCGGCCGTGGCGCCGCCAGCCTGCCGCCATCGGTTGAGAAGGACCTGGACGGTCTTCACGTCGTCCTTCCGGTTCGGCGCGCGATGGCCCACCGCGGCGCCCAGCAATCCGGTGGTCGGCGCGGCCGGCGTCGAGGATTGCGGCGCGGCCGGAGCCGTGGCTGGGGCGGCGGCAGGCGCGGTGGCCGACGCCCGCGCGTTGGCCCGCATGTCAGGCTTTTCGCCCGGTCCATCGAGGGCGGCGGGCAAGGGAACCTCGCGGCTACGCCGTTCGAAATGCGGCGTGTCCTTGAAGCTCTGCCAGTTGCCGCCCCAGCGGTTGGCGCCGGGGGTCAGCGCCTCCCAGAAGTCGCCCAGCGGCTTCAGCGCCTCGCGGTCGACGCACAGCGACAGCCGGTCGCCACGGCGGACGAAGAAGTTCAGGTCGATCGCCAGCCGGCGCAGGTGCTGGCTGTCCATGCTGCGCGACCGGCCGGCGCGCAGGTGCAGCGCTTGCTGCTGGGGGGTACGGAACAGCTCGCCGCCGGTGACGACGAAGCCCAGATCGCGGGCATGGATCACCAGCCGGGCCACGTCCGCAAGGAACCGGTCCTGGTCGTCGACCAGCCCCATCTCAGTGCGCCTTCGGCTGTGCCGTGGCGCGGATCAGGTCCTCCAGCATCCGGCTCTTGTCGCTGGACCCCTTGGACGAGCCGAAGAAGAACTGGATGATCGCCGACAGGCTCACCCCCAGCAGGAAGCCCAGCACCGTGTCCACCGTGCGGATCTGCGCCTGTCCCGCAGCCGAGAGCGAGCCGTCGGCGCCGGTGTCGAACTGCGCGCCGAACGCGGCATAGCCGATGAAGGCGAAGGTGAACCCGGTCAGCATGATCGCGTAGACGTGGATGAAGTTGCGGGTCAGCCAGTCCTCGTCCGCCATCGCGGCCTTCTGCAGGTCACGGGCATCGGCGCGGTCCTCGTTCATCAGGCGGGTGCGGTCGATGTCGTGGCCGGCCGCCGCCTGCAGTTCGGCCAGAATCAGCTCCTGGTTCTGCAGCTCGAAGTCCTTCAGCCGCGCCCAGTCCTCGGGCTTCAGCCGGTCGTCGGCGATGTCCTCGACCTTGATCCCGGTGCGGCTCTCGATCTCGGCGGCGATCCGCTCCGCCCCGGCCTGGGTGGCGCCGTTGAACACGCCCCCCAGCAAGTCGATGCCCTGCCGCGCCAGCGGCTTCACCGCTGCCGCCAGAAGTGCCGCCGCCAATCCGATTGCCATGCCATCCCCCGATCCAGCCCGGCGCGCCCGATCCGCGCGCGCCCTGCAAGGATTGCTTTAGGGATGGTTAAACGTGCCTGACCGGAGCGCGCGCTGCCCGCCCTACCAGCAGGTCCGCGTGTCACTCAGCGCTTCCCACAGCGCCTTGGCCTCGAGCCAGTGGTGATTGGCCCGTTCGGTCCGGGTGCCCAGGATCCAGCCCACGGCGCGCTGCGCCTCGGCATTGCCGGCGCCGGGCGCGCCTGGCCCGGTCAGCAGGTGCTGCGCCATCGCCGCGTCGTTCAGGTCGCCGAACACCTGCTGCAGGTCCTTCAGCCGCCGCACGAAGGCGTCGACCCGCTTCGCCACCAGCACGGGGGAAAAGAATTCAAGCGCATAGCGCAGCTTCTTCAGTTCCTTGCGCAATTCGTGGCGGGCTTCGATGTCAAGGCTTTCGATGTCCCGGGCGCGCCTGCGAGTCCGGCGCCAGCGCTTGTCCAGCGCCGTCACGGCCAACGCACTCACCGGCTGGGCCAGCCGCTGGGTCTGGTCGAAATCGTCCGGGATCAGCCAGCCGCGGGCCTCGATGAAGCGGCCGAGGTCGATCAGGAAGTTCTGCGTCCGCGCCGATTCGAGCACCTCTCGCAGCACCACCCGGTGCTTGTCGCCGCGCTCCTTCAGAGCGGCGGCCAGCACGGCGAACCCCGCTTCGCCGGGATGCGCCCGCGCCTCGGGCTCCAGCAGATCGATGATCGCCACGTCCAGATCGCGCTGGATACCGACCTCCTGCCCCAGCCACCTGGCCTCGTCGTTCAGCCGCTCAAGCTCGGGGTGCCCAATCGCGTCGCGGAACACCAGAAACGCGCTGCGTAGCCGGCGCAGCCCGACGCGCAACTGGTGCGGGCCTTCGGGCATGTCCAGGGCGCGCACGACCTCGACATTGTGGGCGATCTGGTCGAAGCATTCGCGCAGCACGTCGCGCGCCGCGGCCTCGGCCGACTGGTCGGCCAGAAGCGCCACGCCCTTGGCGTTGCGCGGTTCCAGCGGTTTCTCGATCCGGCCTTCCCGTGCCAGCAGGAAGCCCCGCGCGGCCTTCGACATCCGCGACAGGTTCAGGCCACCCGACGGGAACAGGGTCCGGGTCAGGTCGAACAGCGCACTGACGCTGCCGTCCTTCAGTTCGATCTCAAGCTCGCGGAACCCGCGCACTTCCTCGCCGGCCCGGATCTCGCCGGCGTCGATGGCCACTTCCGCCCGCGCGGCGCCGTCCAGGGCAACCACCCCCAGCGCCCGGCGGATCGCGGTCTCGCAGACCGGGGCGAGGGGCTGCTCGGCCACAAGGTCGAAGACCTGCGCCCTCAGCCCCGCATCGGGAATGCGCGCGATGTCCAGCCGCCCGCCCGGGGCCGGGCATTCCGCCTCGATCCCCGACTGCAGGCCGCCCAGATTCCGGGTCTTGGCCTTGACGGTCTGGATCCAGCGCCGGCCATCCTTGCGCACCCGCATCGCGATGCCGGCGCGCGCCAGATCGTTGCCGGGCGTATCGTAGTAGATGCTGCGCAGGTTGTGGCTGGTCAGGGGCGCTTCCAGCCCCGGCAGCCCGGCAATCCGGGTCCGCAGGCGGCGGGCGTCCTTCTCGGTGATCAGGAACTTGAGCTCGATTTCTTGCATGCGTCCGGAATACGGGCTGCGCGTGCAAACCTCAAGTCTTCCGAATGTTGAAACCCCTCCCGGCTGGCTCCGGGACTATCGGGATGGCCGCGGCGCCGGGTCCGGCAGGGCATAGAGGTCGCAGAAGATCTGCGCCCGGGCGGCTTCGCCCCTCAGGCTGATCGCGCCCGTGGCTGCGACCGCACCAGCCGGTTCGGCGCCGTAGATGGTCCGGGCCAGCGCCGGGGCCGGTCCCGCCAGCACCGCCTCGGCCCCGGCGATGTCGCCGGGCGCAATGGTCAGGCGGCCGCCGCCGACCCTGGCGTCCAGCGCAATGCCGTCGACCACCAGCCCGATCCGCAGCCGCAGATCCCCGGCCCGGGCGGGATCGAACATGGTCCTGAGCGACAGCATGAACGAAGCGGCGCTGAAGCTGCCGCCCTGCCGGAATGGCGAGCGGACCCCCCAGCGCCCCAGCGCCCGGAACACCGGCTCGATCTCGCGGCCCCAGTCGGTCAGGCCATAGACCGTGATCCCCGGCATCTGCGGCAGGGCGCCCCGGGTGACGATGCCGAAGCCTTCCAGCTGGCCCAGGCGCTGGGTCAGGACATTGGCGCTGATCCCCGGCAGACCGCGGCGCAGGTCGGAAAACCGCCGCGGGCCCAGCATCAGCTCGCGGATGACCAGAAGCGCCCAGCGTTCCCCGACCAGATCAAGGGCGTGGGCGGCGGCGCAAGCGTCGTCATACTGGCGCCGGCGGTCCGGCGGGGTTTCGCTAGTGGTTATCTTATGTAACTCCAAAGTTGCTTTTCATAACCATACAGCGCAGCCTGATCGTGTAAAGACTCGGGTCGCAGGGGGCGGCCCGGCAGAACAGGGAGAGACCCATGTCCTATGTCGACGGATTCCTGGCTGCGGTGCCGCTGGCCAACAAGGACGCCTACATCGCCCATGCGAAGAAGATGGAGCCGCTGCTGCGCGAGTTCGGCGTGACGGGTGGTTGGGAATGCTGGGGCGACGACCTGCCCGAAGGCAAGCTGACCGACTTCCGCATGGCGGTGAAGGCCGAGCCGGACGAGACCGTGGTGTTCTCGTGGCTGGTCTGGCCCGACAAGGCGACGCGCGACGCCGGCTGGGCGAAGATGATGCAAGATCCGCGGATGAACGCGCAGGACAATCCGATGCCCTTCGACGGCAAGCGGATGGTCTATGGCGGGTTCCAGAAGATCCTCGAGATGTGAGGCGGGCCGGGCGCGCGGTCAGCGCGCCCGCCGACCGCTTCAGCCCATCAGGTTGCTGGCGGCGCTCTCGGGAAGTTCCTCGTTGAAGCAGCGCTGGTAGAACTCGGCGACCGTCTGGCGTTCCAGCTCGTCGCACTTGTTCAGGAAGCTCAGACGGAAAGCATAGCCGAGATTGCGAAAGATCTCGGCATTCTGCGCCCAGCTGATCACGGTCCGCGGGCTCATCACCGTCGACAGCTCGCCATTCATGAAGGCGGTGCGGGTCAGGTCCGCCACCGTCACCATCTGGCTGATGTGCTGGCGGCCCTTGGCGTTGTTGTAGTGCGGGCATTTCGCCAGCACGATGGCCGCTTCGGCGTCGTGGCTCAGATAGTTCAGCGTGGCCACCAGCGACCAGCGGTCCATCTGGCCCTGGTTGATCTGCTGGGTGCCGTGATAGAGGCCGGTCGTGTCGCCCAGCCCGACCGTGTTCGCGGTGGCGAAGATGCGGAAATACGGGTTCGGCGTCAGGACCTTGTTCTGGTCCAGCAGGGTCAGCTTGCCGTCCGCTTCCAGCACCCGCTGGATCACGAACATCACGTCGGCCCGGCCGGCGTCATATTCGTCGAACACGATCGCGCAGGGGTTCGACAGCGCCCAGGGCAGGATGCCTTCCTGGAACTCGGTGTACTGCTTGCCGTCCTTCAGCTTGATCGCGTCCTTGCCGATCAGGTCGATCCGGCTGATGTGGCTGTCGAGGTTCACGCGCACCGTCGGCCAGTTCAGCCGCGCCGCGACCTGCTCGATATGGGTCGACTTGCCGGTGCCGTGATAGCCCTGGATCATTACCCGGCGGTTGTGCGCGAAGCCGGCCAGAATCGCCAGCGTCGTGTCCGGGTCGAACTTGTAGGTCAGGTCGATGTCGGGAACGCGGTCGGTGCGTTCGGGAAAGGCCCGCACCAGCATGGGAGTGTCGATGCCGAAGACGTCACGGACCGAGATGTCTTCCGTGGGTCTTGCGTTCACATCCAGCCTGCCGTCCGCCATCGTCTTGTCCTCGTTCGTTCGCGGCGTGGTGCAACATATTGCAGTGCAGCGCAAGGGGAGCCGCCGCCGCCTCCGCGTGAGAGCCCAGTCTGCAAACCGCCGTGTTGGCCCTGTCAAGTGAGACACAAGTCCCGGACGGAAACCTGGGCAGACCCGGAACCCGTCCCTGCAACCGACCCACGGCGCACCGGGGACCGGGACGGGGCAGTGCGCCCTGCCGGCCGGCCCGTCGTCAGTCCTTGAAACTGCGGCTTTCCTTGATCTGTTCCCAGGCCCAGACGACTTCCTGCAGGCGTTCCTCGTCCGACCGGTCGCCACCGTTCATGTCCGGGTGCAGCACCTTGATCAGGCTGCGGTACTGCTTGCGGATCTCGCCCTTGGTCCAGCTGTCCCGGGCTTCGAGGATCTCCAGCGCGCGGCGTTCGGTTGGGGGCAGGCGGCGGCTGCCGGACACGGCCCGGCCGGGGTTCTGCGTCGCCTTCTCGCCCAGCACCTCGTGCGGGTCGTCGACCCCCAGCCGTGCCCAGGCACGCTGTTCCTCGTTGGGGCGGCCGAAGGGCTTGGTCTCGCGTCCCCAGACCCGGTCCTTGTCCATCTGCGCCTCCATTTCCTCTTCGGTGGCGCCGGTGAAGAAGTTCCACTTCAGATTGTACTCACGCACATGCGCCTTGCAGAACCAGAAGTACTCATCGAGGTTGTCGGGCGATTTCGGCGCCCGGTACTGGCCTGCATCGGTGCAGCCTTCGTGTTCGCAGGCGCGGGTCGAGGTCTCGAAAGCGCCCGACATGCCGCGCCGGCCGCGGGTCTTCTTCTTGGCCGACGACACCGAGATGTCGAAACCGAAGGGATCGCTCTTGCGCATGGGCATGACCTTTCCGACTCGTGCTGGGCGGGCTTGGAACCGCGGGCGGCAAAGTCTAACCTTTCTGCGGTGAAGAAAAAGAGGGGCTTGGGGAAAAATGGCGGTTGCAGAGGAAATTCGCGCACGGCTGACACAGGCCTTCGCGCCGACGCGGCTCGATGTCATCGACGAAAGCGAGCAGCATCATGGCCATGGCGGGCATTCGGGAAGCGGTGAAAGCCATTTTCGCGTGGCAATCTCGGCCCCGGCCTTCGCGTCGATGTCGCGGATCGAACGGCACCGGGCGGTGCATCGGGCCTTGGGGACAGACCTGACCGGGCGGATCCATGCCCTCGCGCTCGAGATCGACCCCGGCCGCTAGGCCGGGACGGTCCAGCGCCCCGGTGCGGGAGCACGAGCCTGGCGGTGGCGCAAAATTTAACTGGCTGGCACCTGCCCGGCCGGCGCAGTATCGAAGGGCCTGACCATCCGGCGCCGCGGCCGGCCGCGGCGGGGGTCCGGGGTCGATCGCACAGGTGGGCAGGGCATGGCGGACAGCAACGGCGGATCGGGCTTCCAGCCGGACGGCAGCCGGATCGAGGCGCGGGTGACCGACTTCGTGGTCCGGCTGGCGGTGCTTGGCCTGTTCTGCTTCTGGGCGCTGCAACTGGTCAGTCCGTTCCTGCCGATCATGATCTGGTCGGTGCTGCTGGCGGTGGCGCTCTATCCGGCCTATGCGGCCCTGGCCGGGTGGATGGGCGGGCGCCGGGCGATCGCGGCGGCACTGGTCACCGTCATCGCCATGGTCACGGTGCTGGGGCCGATCAGTGTCCTTGCGACCAGCCTGGTGGAATCCGTCACCTGGCTGGCCGGGTCGCTGCGGTCCGGCTCGATCCGGATCCCGCCGCCCCCCGCCAGCGTCGCGGCCTGGCCGGTGATTGGTCACAAGCTGGACGAGATCTGGGCACTGGCCTCGGCCAACATCGCCGACGCGGTGGGCCGCTACGGTCCGGCGCTGCTGCCGGCGGGCAGCACGGTTCTGGGCAAGATCGCGTCGATCGGCACCGATGTGGCGCTGTTCGTGATCTCGGTGGTGATCTCGGGTTTCCTGTTCGTGCCGGGGCCGCGCCTGTCGGCCGCCGCTCGGACCTTCGCCGCGCGGATCATCGCGCCCCGCGGGGCGCATTTCGTCGACCTCGCCGGCGCGACGATCCGCAACGTCTCGCGCGGGGTCGTGGGTGTCGCCCTGATCCAGGCCCTGCTGGCCGGCATCGTGCTGATGGCCTTCGCAGTGCCGGGGGCCGGCCTGATCGCCTTCGCCTCGCTGCTGCTCTGCATCGTCCAGATCGGTCCGGCCCCGGTGCTGCTGCCGGTGGTGATCTGGGCCTGGGCGACCCATTCCACGACCTGGGCGCTGGCGCTGACCGTCTGCCTCGTGCCGGTGGTGGTGATCGACAACGTGCTAAAGCCGCTCCTGATGGGGCGGGGCCTGACGACGCCGCTTCTGGTGATCCTCGTGGGGGTGATCGGCGGCACGCTGACCCACGGGCTGATCGGGCTGTTCCTCGGGCCGATCATCCTGGCGGTGTTCTATGAACTGGTGGTCGCCTGGGTGAAGCTCGGTGCCGTGGCCGGCCCGGACGCGGTCGAACCCCGACCCGAGTGACCGACGAACCGAAGTGGTTTGACGACCGGCAATGATGCAAGTCAATGCTCAAATCTTCGGCAGGATCGATATATCATAATTCAACAGGGTATCAGGTATCTCCCATG
Organism: Meridianimarinicoccus sp.; assembly: GCA_044221805.1. Classification (GTDB taxonomy): domain Bacteria; phylum Pseudomonadota; class Alphaproteobacteria; order Rhodobacterales; family Rhodobacteraceae; genus Meridianimarinicoccus. The sequence continues at coordinate 8,577 of JBGAOK010000030.1, read as the reverse complement.
CTCGACTTCTTCCCCCGAGACCGTGACGCGCCTGTCGCAACCCCGTTCGCTTCCGGCAGGAGGTCGTGATGGAGCCGTCAACCGAGTTGCATCCCGCCGCGTCGACCCACCTGCCGATCTTCATCCCCACGCCCGGCAACCCCGACGTCCTGTTGCAGATCATGGCGATCTTCCTGATCGTCTCGATCATTTCGGTCGGCCTGATCTATCTCAAGCTCCACGCGCTGCCCGAGCACATGGCGCACCGCACCAACAAGGTGCAGCTCCAGTTCGTGGCGGTGCTGGCGCTGCTGGCGCTGTTCACCCACAACCATGCCTTCTGGATCGGCGCGCTGCTGCTGGCGCTGGTCGAGCTTCCCGACTTCTCGACGCCGTTCAACTCGATCGCGCGGTCGCTCGAAAAGCTCTCGGGCCGCAACCCGGCGGACGAGGCGGGCGAGGACACGGTCGCGCCGCCCGCACCGCACGCAGGCGCTGCTGCTGCCGGCAAGGAGGCATGAGATGCTCGAACTGATGCTGTGCTCGTCCCTCACCATCCTGCCGGACTTCCTGTTCCGGCGCTTCGTGCAGGGCAAGCGGCTTGGCCGCGAGATCACCCTGTTTTCGGTCTGGTACGAATTGCGCTGGGGCATCACGCTCTGCGTGATCCTGACGCTGTCGCTGATCACCACCGTCTTCTATTTCCACCCCTCGACCACCAATGCCGTGTCCTATTTCCGGACCATCTCGATCCTGCCGGAAGGCGCCGGCCGGGTCGCCGAGGTCTATGTGGACTACCGCGATCAGGTGGCGGCCGGCGATCCGCTGTTCCGGCTCGACAGCGTGGAAGAGGAGGCCGCGGTCGAGACCGCCCGGCGCAAGATCGAGGAGGTCGACGCGGAAGCCAAGGTTGCCCTGTCCCAGCTGGCCGAGGCCGAGGGCAAGGTCACCCAGGCGCGCGGCCTGCTCCAGCAGGCGCTGGACGAATACAACACGCGCGCCGAGTTGCTGAAGCGCGGCGAATCCGCCGTGTCCCGGCGCGAGGTGGAGCGCGCCCAGGTCACTGTCGACACCCAGCAGGGCATGCTCGATGCGGCCCTTGCGGCGCGGGACGCTGTTCAGGCGACGATTGACTTCGACCTGCCCGCCCGGAAGGCCAGTGCCGAGGCCCAGCTCTACGAGGCCGATGTGGCGCTGTCGAAGACCACGGTCTATGCCGGAGTCGACGGCTGGGTCGAACAGTTCACCCTGCGCCCCGGCGACATGGTCAACCAGATGATGCGGCCCGCCGGCATCCTCGTTCCCGACAAGGCCGGCCGCATCGGCTTGCAGGCCGGCTTCGGGCAGATCGAGTCCCAGGTCCTCAAGCGCGGCATGATCGGCGAGGTCACCTGCCCGGCGATTCCCTTCACCATCATCCCCGTGGTCATCACCGAAGTCCAAAGCGTCGTCGCCGGCGGCCAGATTCGCCAGACCGACGCTCTGCTCGACCCGCAGAACGTCAAGCCCGGCACCTTGCTGGCCTATATGGAACCGCTGTTCCCCGGCGGGCTGGATCGCCTGCCGCCGGGCAGCAACTGCATCGCGAACGCCTACACCAGCAACTACGAGGCGCTGCATTCCGGCAACGTGACCGGGATCCACGCTGTCGCGCTCCATGTCGTCGACACGGTCGGGCTGGTCCATGGGATGATCCTGCGGCTGCAGGCCCTGCTCCTGCCGGTCCAGACGCTGGTTCTGGGCGGCGGGCACTGACGGGGCTCCGGCGATGGACATCCCCCGCCCACGGCGCGGTCTTCCGGTCCTCGCCAGCTTCGCGGGGTATCGGCCTGGCTGGCTGAAGGGGGACATCGCCGCCGGCCTCGCCGTCGCGGCGGTCGGCCTGCCAAGCGCGATCGCCTACCCGGCGATCGCCGGGCTGCCGCCGGAAACCGGGCTTTATGCCTGCATTGCGCCGCTGTTGGCCTATGCGGTGTTCGGGCCGTCGCGGCAGCTGATCGTCGGCCCCGATGCCGCGACAGTCACCGTTCTGGCGGCGGTCATGGCGACCATGCCGGGGATCGACCCCGGCAACCGCGTCGGGCTCGCCTCGCTGATCGCGCTGGCGGTCGGGGCCTATTACCTGGGCGCCCGGCTTCTGGGGCTCGGCGCGCTGGCCGCCTTCCTGTCGCGGCCCATCCTGATCGGGTTCTTCGCCGGGATCTCGCTGTCGATCCTGATCGGCCAGATCGGTCGCGTCACCGGGGTGAAGATCGAGTCCGACGGCGTGGTGCCGCCGCTGCTCGAACTGGCGCGCAAGATCGGCCTGGTGCACTGGCCGTCCTTCGCGCTGGCGCTCGCCATGTTCGCCATCCTGCAGGCGGTGCCGATCCTGAAGCTGCCGGTGCCCGGCCCGGTCATCGTGGTGGTCGTCTCGGTGCTGCTCTCGGCTGTGCTCGACATGAAGTCTCTTGGCATCGCCGTGGTGGGCGAGGTGCCCGAGGGGATCCCTTCGCTGGAGCTGCCGCCCCTTGGCGCGGTGCCGCCGGACCAGCTGCTGCTGGGCGCGGCGGCCGTCTTCCTGGTGAGTTTCGCCGCCGGGATCGTGACTGCCCGCAGTTTCGGCGCCAGGGGCGGCTATCCGGTCGATCCTGACCGCGAGATGATCGGCTTCGGCGCCGCCAACATCGCCGCCGGGCTGTTCGGGGCCTTTCCGGTCACGGCCTCGGATTCGCGCACCGCGATCAACGCCAATGTGGGGGGCCGGTCGCAACTGGCGGGCGTCGTCGCCGCGCTGGCGCTGCTGGCCACCGTGCTCTACCTGGGCCCGGCTCTGGCCATCCTGCCGATCCCGGCGCTCGGCGCGATCCTGATTGCCGCCGCGATCGGCATGATCGACGTGAAGGCGCTCCGCGATGTCTGGCGGATCAGCCGGACGGAGCTTGTCTTCGCCCTGATCGCGCTGTGGGGGGCGGTCAGTCTGGGGGTGCTGAACGGCGTCGTCCTCGCCATCCTGACCACCTTCGCCTACCTGCTGCACAAGATGATGCGTCCACGCGACGCGCTGCTGGGGCGGATCCCGGGCCGCGACGGGTTCTACAAGCTGCACCGCACCCCGGCGGCAGAGCCGGTTCCCGGTCTGGCGATCTGTCTGGTGCAGGGCAGCGTCCTGTTCTTCAATGCCGATCATGTCCATGCCCGGCTTCTGGCCATTGCCGACGCGCAGCCCGAGGACACCCGCTGGCTGGTGCTGGACGGCAGTGCGATGACCCAGGTCGACAGCACCGCCGCCGCGATGTTCGACGAGCTGCGCACCGAGCTGGCCTCGCGCGGCATCCGGCTGGGTCTGGCCGAACTCCATGCGGATGTCTTCGGGCTTCTGGATCGCGCCGGCCTGATCCAGGCCCTGGACCGCACGATGATCTTCGACGACCTGGAAGACGCGTTGCGCGCCTTCGAGGCAGGAAGCTGACGAAAGGGAGGAAGCCGCAATGGCCAAGGACGACAAGGAAAAGACCGCCAAGGGCGACAAGGGCGAAAAGGGCGACCGCAAGGCCGGGAAAAAGGAACGCAACCGCGCCTACGAGAAGGAGATGGAGCGGCTGCAGGTCGAGATCGCCCATCTGCAGGCCTGGGTGAAAGCCAAGGGCGCGCGGATCGTCATCATCTTCGAAGGCCGCGATGCGGCGGGAAAGGGCGGCGTAATCCGGCGCCTGACCGAAAGGGTCAGTCCGCGGGTGTTCCGGGTCGTGGCGCTGCCCTCTCCCAGCGACCGCGAGAAGACCCAGATCTATTTCCAGCGCTACATGGCGCAGATGCCGGCCGCCGGCGAAGTGGTGATCTTCGACCGGTCCTGGTACAACCGGCCGGGCGTGGAACGGGTGATGGGCTTCACCCCCGAGGACAAGGTGAAGCGCTTCCTCGAACTGGCACCGCACATGGAATCGGTGATGGTCGAGAACGGCATCCTGCTGCTGAAGTACTTCCTCGACGTGAGCCCCGAGGAACAGGAGCGCCGCTTCACCCAGCGCATCGACGATCCGCTGCGGCAGTGGAAACTGTCGCCGATGGACCTCGAATCCTACCGGCGCTGGTGGGACTATACCAAGGCCTACGGCGAGATGATCTCGGCCACCGACACCCCGGCAGCGCCCTGGTGGATTGTCCCATCGGACGACAAGAAGGCGGCGCGGATCAACTGCATCAGCCACATCCTGAAGACGATCCCCTACGAGCGGATTCCCTTCGAGGAACCTAAGCTCGGCAAGCGCCAGAAACGCCCCGACGATTTCGTCGAGGAGACGCGGGCGCGCAACATCGTCCCGGCGGTGTTCCAGCCCGCCTGACCCGACGCGAAAACGCCGCCGCAGGGATCTGCGGCGGCGTCCTGTCCAGATGCGATGGCCGAAGCTCAGTCGGCCTTGGGGGCCCAGTTCAGGAACAGGCCGATGTCACCGGGGATCCCGCCGGGGAAGTTGATCACCATGGCCTTCAGCCGGTATCCCAGCGGCTTGGCGGTGGCCTCGTAGGCGTCATAGAACTCCTTCGCCTTGCCCTGCAGGGTCTTCGGCCACCCGGGGTCGGCACTGTTGATGGCGCGACCGCTGTCGGTGCAAAGGTCCGAGGGGAAGCTGTAGACCATCGCCTCGAACTTGCCGTCCTTGACCGCATTGGTGACCAGCCGGCGCACCATCACACGTTCTTCGTCGGTGACGTGGTGGTGCAGGAAGTCGTCGGCAAAGTCGGCCATCTTCTTCTGCTCGGCTTCGCGCGCCTTGTCCTGCGCCTCGAGCTTTTCCATTTCCTTCTGCAGGATGCTCATGCGCAACTGGTCCGCCGAGACCACCGGCGTGTTCAGGTCGATCTTGGTGTCACTCATCTGCGTCTCTCCCCTTGTGCCGACCCTGCGGTGGCAGCGCTCCCTGCCTTGGCCGGTTGCTGGGAAAAGTCTACACCCGGGACGACGAAAGCCAATGACACAGGTCAAGGATTTCTGGGATGCTTTGCCGTGAGGTGCGCCTGACCCTGAAGGAGGCCATCATGGCAGACCCCGTCGATTCCCGCGCCATTGCCAACCCGATCGCCGACTATCTGGCCGATGCCGTGCAACGGGGCATCCTGTACCTGGATGTGATGCGCCAGCGCGCCGCCCAGTACGAGGAACACGCCGCCGAGATGGCGCCCCATGTCCTCGACTACGCGGCGGACCTGGTGCTTGACGGGCGCAGCCTCGCGCGCCCGGTGAACTATCTGCTGGTCCGCATCCTGCCGCCCGAGGGCGTGGTGATCGACCCGCTGAAGCGCCCCTTCGTGATCGTCGACCCGCGTGCTGGCCACGGGCCCGGGATCGGCGGCTTCAAGGCCGACAGCGAGATCGGCGTCGCCATGAAGGCCGGCCATCCCGCCTATTTCGTCGGCTTCCTGCCGGACCCGATGCCCGGCCAGACCATCGAGGATATCGCCCGCGCCGAGGCCACCTTCCTTGAAAGGGTGATCGCCCTGCACCCCGAGGCCGAGGGCAAGCCCTGCGTGATCGGCAATTGCCAGGCCGGCTGGGCGATGATGCTGGTCAACGCGCTGCGCCCCGAGCTGTTCGGGCCGATCATCATCGCCGGCTCGCCGCTGTCCTATTGGGCCGGCGTCAAGGGACGGAACCCGATGCGCTATTCCGGCGGCCTGCTCGGGGGCAGCTGGCTGACCGCACTGACCGGCGACATGGGCGCGGGCATCTTCGACGGCGCCGCCCTGGTGCAGAACTTCGAGAACCAGAACCCCGCCAACACGCTCTGGTCCAAGCAGTACAACCTCTGGTCCAATGTCGACACCGAAGCCGAGCGCTATCTGGGTTTCGAGAAATGGTGGGGCGGCCACATCACCCTGAACGCCGCGGAAATGCAGTGGATCGTCGACGAGCTCTTCGTCGGCAACCATCTGGCCGCGGGCGAGATCCGCACCTCGGACGGCACCGCCATCGATCTCAGGAACATCCGGTCGCCGATCGTGGTGTTCTGCTCGAAGGGCGACAACATCACCCCGCCGCAGCAGGCGCTGGACTGGATCCTCGATCTTTACGACTCGGTGGACGAGATCCGCGCCCACGGCCAGACCATCGTCTATGCCATCCACGACAAGATCGGCCATCTCGGCATCTTCGTCTCGGCCGGGGTGGCGAAGAAGGAACACGACGAGTTCGCCTCGAACATCGACCTGATCGACGTGCTGCCGCCCGGACTCTACGAGGCGGTCCTGACCCCCAAGGCCGAGGCCACCACCGATCCCGATCTGGTCACCGGCGACTGGCTGATGCGCTGCGAGGCGCGGACGCTGGACGACATCCGCGCCCTCGGCGCCAACGACCTGGACGACGAACGCAAGTTCGCCGCCGCCGCCCGCCTGTCCGAGATCAACCTCGCGCTCTATCGCACGATGCTGCAGCCGGCGGTCCGGGCCGTGGTCACCGCGCCGATAGCCGAGGCGATGCGCCGGATACACCCGTTGCGCCTGTCCTACGAGATGTTCGGGACACGGAACCCGTGGCTGTCCTGGGTCGATGGCGCGGCCGGGCAGGTGCGCCAGAACCGCCGGCCGGTCGACGCGGGCAATCCCTTCCTCGAACTGCAGGACCGGATGTCGAAGCAGATCGAGACCGGTCTCGACGCCTGGCGCGAGGCGATGGAGAAGGCGAGCGAGGAGATGTTCCACGCCATCTACGGCTCGTCCGCCCTGCAGGCGGCGCTGGGGGTCGATACGGAGACGACCCAACGCCCGCGCAAGGCGGCCAAGAGCCTGCTCCACGACGCCCTGGTCGAACGGCGGATCACCGAACTGAAGCAGAAGGTGGCCGAGGGCGGCCTGCCGGCGGCGGTTGTCCGCGCCCTGATCTATGTGGGGCTGGCGCGGGGAAGGGCCGACGAACGCAGCTTTGCCGCCATCCGTCGGCTGCGCGAATCCCACCCCGCCCAGAAGCAGATGCCGCTGGAGCAGTTCAAGCAACTGGTGCGTACCCAGTTCTTCCTGCTGCTGATCGACGAAAAGGCGGCGCTTGCCGCGCTTCCCTCGATGCTGCCCGGGGATCCCGAGGCGCGCACAGCCGCCTGGACCGCCCTGTCAGGGGTGCTGATGGCCAGCGGCGAGATGGAAGACGCTCCGGCCGACCGGATGGAGGAAATCAAGGCCCTGTTCGACGTCGGCCCTGGCCCGATGACGGCGCTGCCGAAGCGACGCACACGGCCGTCGGCCACCTGATCCCCGGCACAGGGCGGCGCTGGCCTTCCTCGCCGCCCGGTGGCTCCGGCCCCGCCGCATACGACCGCGGGCGCCGGTGTTCCCGGCGGCCGGGCAGACGAGTTGATCGATGGAAATAGTGGAGGCGAGTAGGAGAATCGAACTCCTGTGCACGGATTTGCAATCCGAAGGATCTTCTATGAATTTCAATAAATTACGCCTGAATCTTGCCTGGGACAAATGGCGAACGTCTCGCGAACCTTGAAACCGCGTTCTGTCTTCGGCGAGATCGTCTTCAATCAGCTCCTGTTCTTCATCCGGATGCTCCGCCTGCTCGATGCGCTCGCGCTCATCCGGAAGAACATCGTCTTTCTCCGACCAGGACATGCCGCGAGGGCTATGGCAATTTCGATTGCCGCCCAGACCGTAGCCATCGTGGAATCGGTGCTGTCGGCCAGCGGAAGTGCTGTGTCACCACGTTCCGTTAGATGTCGACGTCGAAGTGGATATGTTCGAACATGCTGCGAAGCTACTTGGGAATAAGGAGACCGGAAAGGCTGCTCAGCAGCAATGGACCGAACCGCCTGATCGACATCAATGAAAGAAGCCGATTTGCAGATCATTTCCGCTGAACAACTTTCCACTACCGACCTACACGTCGATGCGATCTATCAGGGCGGCCGGAACGGCAATGCGGGAGACGATCCGTTTCCGCGTCTGCTCGGCATGAGCAACCAGGGCGGATTCCGCTACCGGGGCGATATCGCCGGTAGGCTGGAGATGATGCTGCTGACCTCCAGCTTCAGCGATCCCGACTGGCCGGACGCCCTCGATCGCGAGACCGGTGTCTTCACGTATTTTGGCGACAACAAAAACCCCGGTCGCGGGCTTCACGACACCGGACGCCGTGGAAACCAACTGTTGCAACGCATCTTCGAGGATGCACATGGCGGTGCCGAGGCTAGGCGACGGGTTCCGCCGATCTTCCTCTTTGCCCGCTCGGGCGCTTGGCGTGACATGATCTTCCTGGGGCTGGCCGTACCAGGCGCGTCGGATCTGTCTCTTTCCGAAGATCTGGTCGCGATCTGGCGTAGCGCTGGAGACCGCAGATTTCAGAACTATCGAGCACGCTTCACAGTCCTCGACGCGGCCGTGATTTCGCGGGCATGGATCGAAAGCATTATCGCCGGCGCTGCCGATGACTCGCAAGCGCCGGCCGCTTGGCTGGCGTGGCGCAAAGGCGGTCGGCGAAAGCCGCTGATCGCAACCCGGTCGATCGAGTACCGCAGCCGCCGGGAACAGATGCCCGCCGACCCCGATGGCGAGGCGATCATTCGTAAGCGTCGTGTCGGGGGCACGGGGGTTTAGCTTGACGGTTTGAAGTTCCAGGGGAGG
>JBGAOK010000158.1:0-4271 GCA_044221805.1 Meridianimarinicoccus sp. | reverse complement strand
CGCGCCGCCCGCCGCCCGTCCTGGCGCCGCGCCGGGCCCACCGCCGGATCTGCCGCCGATGCCGCGCCGGCGGCCGGTGATGGCGGCCGGATCGCGCCCCCCGGCCGGACCCGCGCCGCCCTCGAGCCGCTGCCGGTGGCGGCGCTCCGGCTCGATTCCGATGACGTGGCGGCGCTGACCCGGCTCGGGCTCCGGCGGATCGGCGATCTGGCCGGCCAGCCCCGGGCCGGGCTGGCCCGGCGCTTCGGCCAGGGTCTGGTGCGGCGGCTGGACCAGGCCTTCGGGGTGGAGCCCGAACCGGTCTCGCCGCTGCGCCCGGCGCCGCGCTTCGCGGTGCGCCTGTCGCTGCCCGAGCCGATCGGGCTGCGGGACGACGTGCTGGCCGGGATCGACCGGCTGCTGCCGGAACTGGCGGCCCGGCTGGCGAAGGCCGGGCAGGGCGCGCGTCTGGTGCGGCTCGAGGCGCTGCGCTGCGACGGCCGCGCCGTGACGATCGAGGTCGGCCTTGCCCGGCCCAGCGCCGACCCGGACCGGATCCGGCCGCTGCTGGACCTCAAGCTCGACGCCCTCGACGCCGGCCCCGGCATCGATGCCCTGCGCCTGGCCGCGCCGCTGACCGAGCCGGTCCATGCCCGCCAGCACATGGGCCACCTGGACGCCGCCGGCGCGGTCTCGGCCCGGCTCGCCGCCAGCACCGGGCTGGACGATCTCGTCGCCCGGCTGGGGGCGCGGGTCGGGCTGGAGGCGATCACCCGGCTGCACCCGGCCGACAGCCACATCCCCGAGAAGGCCGCCACCGTGCTGGCTGCCGCCTGGTCGGAACCCGCCGGACCCTGGCCGCCGCCGCCGACCCCGCGCCCGGCGCTGATCTGGGCGCCCGAACCGCTCGCCGCCGCCGATGGCGGCGCGCTGCCCGGCCCGGTGCCGCCGGGGCTGTTCCGCTGGCGCCGCCGGGTCCACCGCCGCTCGGCCGCGGTCGGGCCGGAGCGGATCGCACCGGAATGGTGGCTGGACGACCCGCGCTGGCGCAGCGGCGCGCGCGACTACTGGCAGGTGACGACCGAGGCGGGCGACCGGCTCTGGCTCTACTACGCCCATGGCGGGCAATTGTCGGCGGGCTGGTTCTGCCAGGGCTGCTTCGACTGACCCCGGCAGGGCACCGGGCGGCCCGCCGGAGGTCCGGCAGAAGTCCGATGAAAGTCCGATGAAAGTCCGACGCCATTCCGATGGCCTTCGGAACGCCCGGCGGGGGTCAGAACGGGGGTCCGAACGGGGATCGAACGGGGATCGAACGGGGATCGAACGGGGGTCCGACGCGAAATCGAACGGGGATCGAACGCGGATCGAACGGGGCCCGAAGGCCCTCCCGGCGCCGCGATTGTGGGGGCAATGGACAGGGCGCCGGAAGGGATAGCGACGGACGCTACCCTTCCTTCATACAGGTGAACCGATCGAAAATCAGGGGGGCAAGTTTCGGATTCTGCTTAAGATTCGACTCAAAACCCCGACCAGGACCCGCCCCGCCGGCCAGGTTTCCGCACAGCCCCAGCAGCGCGCTTGATTTGTCTTTGGACCGCCCGCAAACTTCCGTCATGACAGTTCAGCCGCCCACGCCGTTCCCCGGTCCCCGCCAGCTGGTCGAACAGGTCGCCTTCGAGCGGCCGGAACTCTCGCTCATTCTCGGCCTCTACGGCCGCATGGTCGCCGCCGGCGAATGGCGCGACTACGGCATCTCGCACCTGAGCGACCGGGCCGTCTTCGCGATCTTCCGGCGCACCGCCGAGACGCCGCTCTACCGGATCGAGAAGCATCCGCGCCTGCGCCAGCGGCAGGGGATGTATGCGCTGATCGGCACCGGGGGTCAGGTCCTGAAGCGCGGCCACGATCTGGCCGCGGTGCTTCGCGTGCTGGAACGCAAGCTGATCCGGCTGGTCTGAGGCGGCCGGCTCAGTCCAGCACCAGCCGGCGCCGCGCCAGCACGCCGCCGCCGCCCTGGCCGGAAATCCGGCGCACCGCCGCCTCGGCCGGTTCATAGGCCACCGCCATGTGATGGGCATTGGCATGCACCAGCAGCTCGGGGCCGACCGCCATCGCCACATGGCCCTTCCAGAACAGCAGGTCGCCGCGGGCCAGCGGCAGGTCCTCGGCCACCGGGGCGCCGGCGGCGCAGGACTGGTCGCCGCTGTCGCCCGGGCAGGGAAGGCCGCAGGCCAGGCACGCGGCCTGCACCAGACCCGAACAGTCGATCCCCAGCCGGCTGTTGCCGCCCCACAGATAGGGCGTGCCGAGGAACATCTCGGCCACCCCGGCCGGGTCGCGGAACAGCCGGGCGGCCGAGACCACATGCACCTCGGGCACATGCAGCCCGGCATCGGTGACGAGGAACGCCCCCGCGCTGGCCACGATGGTCAGTTGCGACCCGAAGGACAGGCTGGCCACGTCGGGCGACTTGATGTCGGGCGCGGCATAGAGATGCGTGGCCAGGGCCGCGACCCGGTGGGTCGGGTTCCGCGCCGGGCCCAGCTCGTCGCTGCGCATCACCCCGCGATAGCCGTCGCGCTGCGCCTGCACCGCCACCCAGCCCGGCGCCTCGCCCTGCACCTCGACGGTCTCGCCGAACAGAAGCTGGCGCTGGCGGGCACCCTCGGGTTCGTCGCGGATGTCGGCGACCGGCACCGCGACCTGGCGCAGGTCCGGGCTGGGCTCGGCGGTGGTCATGGGCGTCGTCCGATCCTGTGGTCCTGGCGTTGCGCGTGCCTATCTCAGGCGACGGGAAGGTCAAGCAGTTCCGGCAGCGCCGCGAGCAGGGCCCGCGCCGCCTGCCCGACGCCGCCCACGGGACGTCCCGGCGCGGCCGAGGGCTGCCAGCCGAAAATGTCGAAATGCACATAGCGCGGCGCCGCCTCGACGAAGCGGTGCAGGAACAGCGCCGCGGTGATCGCCCCGGCGAAGCCCCCCTTCGGGGCATTGTCCAGATCGGCGATGCCGGGTTCGATCAGCCCCTCGTAGGGGGTGTGCAGCGGCAATTGCCAGACCGGGTCGCGCACCCGGGCCGCGGACGCCGCCAGCGCCGCCGCCACGCCGGCATCGCGGGTGAAGAAGGGCGCGATATCGGGTCCGACCGCCACCCGCGCCGCCCCGGTCAGGGTCGCCATCGAGACCAGCAGGTCCGGCGCCTCCTCATCGGCCAGGGCCAGCGCGTCGGCCAGCACCAGCCGGCCTTCCGCATCGGTATTGTTGATCTCGACCGTCAGCCCATTTCGGGCCGTCAGGATGTCCTGCGGCCGGAACGCCGCGCCGCCCACCGCGTTCTCGACAGCCGGGATCACCACCCTGAGCCGGACCGGCAGGCCCAGGCTCAGAATCATCTGCGCCAGACCCAGCACCGTCGCGGCGCCGCCCATGTCCTTCTTCATCAGCCCCATCGAGGCCGAGGGCTTGATGTCGAGCCCGCCGGTGTCGAAGCAGACCCCCTTGCCCACCAGCGTCAGCCGCGGCCCGGCCGCGCCGGCGCGCAGGTCGATCAGCCGCGGCGCCCGGGGCGAGGCGCGTCCGACGGCGTGGACCAGCGGGAAGCCCCGCGCCAGAAGCTCGTCGCCGGTCACCACGTCGAACGTCGCGCCGAAGCGGCGGGCGAGGTCCCGCGCCGCCGCTTCCAGCTCGGCCGGGCCCATGTCGTTCGCCGGCGTGTTGATGAGGTCGCGGATCAGGTACTCGGCCGCGGCGATCGCCTCGACCCGGGCGGTATCGACGTTGTCGGGCGGCACCAGATCGGCGCTCAGCGGCGGTTTCCCGGCATAGCGGGTGAAGCCGTAGCCGGCGAGCAGCCAGCCGAGCGCCGCCTCGGACGCCGATGCCGCATCGAGCGGCGTCGCGATGTGCCAGGCACCCTTGGGCAGGGCCAACGCCGCCGCGGCCAGTGCGAACCGCGCCCGGCCCCGCCGCGCCGCCGGGCCGAGTCCGAAGGCCGCGCCCGAACAGGCGCCGTCCGGCCCCGGCAGCAGCAGGACCTCGCCCGCGCCGGCGGCGAACCGGGTGCTGGCGACCCAGGCGGCGACCGCGGGCGACTGGTCCCCGCGCCAGTCCTCCAGCGCCTCGGGCGCCACCAGATGGAGCGGCCGGGACGGGGTGCCTGGCGCGGCGAATGACGGGGGCATGGCGGTCCTTCGGCTGGCAGGAGCGAACCGGGCGGAGACTAGCCGTTCCCGCCGCGGTCGCAAGCCGCCGCTGCCGCCGGACTCGGCCGGTGCCCGCCTTTCGTCACATGCTCG
>JBGAOK010000157.1:0-4301 GCA_044221805.1 Meridianimarinicoccus sp. | reverse complement strand
AAGGTGAAGAAGGTACGGTCCAGCGGGCTCATCCCCGGTTCGCTGAACCAGGTGTCGCGCAGATAGCGCATGTATTTCACCCCGGCCTCGACGTTGCGCTCGGCGATCTCGATATCCGGGATGCCGACGCTGGGATCGGCGGCGGTCGCCGGCATCACCTGCATGATGCCGATGGCGCCGACCTTGCTGCGCTTGGACTGGTCCAGCCCGGATTCCTGATAGCCCTGCGCCGCGATCAGGATCGGGTCGAAGTCGTAGGCGGTGGCGTGGTCGCGGATGAAGCCGTAGGTCTCGGCGAACTTCGTGCTTTCGCCGGGGGTGATCGCGTTCCTGACCCGATCGGCACTGCCCAGCCAGCGCTTGTAGAGGATGTTGCCAAGCTCGGTGCCCTTCTTCGCCTTGGCCTGGAACCCGTTCACCGCTGCCATGAGACCGGGCGAGTCCTTGCGCAACGCCCAGGCGATCTCGCCGCCTTCGTGGATGGCGAGGTCGGTATGCAGGGTCAGGTTGTCATAGAGCTGGGCATAGAGCCCGGCCTTGTGGCTGTCGACCACGACCGCCGGCAGGACGCCGGCATCGACCAGCTCGATCAGGTCCAGATCCTCGAGGTTCTCGTCGGCCGGTTCGACCGGGATCGGCGCCAGCCCCGCCGCCACGCGGCTGTCGTTCAGGGCGACGAGGTGTTCGTGATAGCTGCTCGACGGCCGCAGCCGAAATGTTACCCCGGCCAGATCGTCCAGCGAGGCGATCGGGGGCGCGGCCGGGCCGGTCACCACGATCTCGGCCACATTCTTTAGCGCGGGAAGGGAGAAATCCACCCTTTCGGCCCGAGCCGGCGTGATGGTCAGGTTGGTGGCCAGGATATCGACTTCGCCCGCGACCAGCGCATCCAGCATCCGGTCTCGCGGCAGCGGCGCAAGGGTCACCGTCAGAGTGGCAGCCTCGGCGCCGAGGGTCTGGCGCAGGTACTTCTCGAATTCGCGGGCGGCGTCCACGGTCAGGCCCTGCTGGCTGGGGCCGTCATAGCTGAAGTAGATCGGTTCGTTGCCGACGCCGATGCGGACGAAGCCGCGCTCCACCATGCCGTCCAGATCGCCGGTCCATGGCGCCAGCATCGCGGCGGTCAGCGCGTCCTCGGCCATCTCCTCGGGCGACAGCACGCCGGGGCTGTCGGCGGTGAAATCCTGCGCCGACACCGCCACGCCGGCGACGATCGCAAACGCAACGCCGAGCCAGGACCGCAGGGGCGTGCCGGCAAGGGAGTGGGTCGGTCGCAGGGTCATGCTGTCTCTCCCCGGGGGCCAGCGTTGCACCGCGGGCTTGTTGCAGCATCCTAGCACGCGGACCGGAACGCGGGAACGGGTCCTGCGCGGCCGGCCCTTGCGCGCAGCTTTGCATCTGCGGCGCAATCGTGTATGTACCGGGGTCTCGCTTCTTCCGGATTCCGCCCATGACCGCCTCTGCGCCAGATCTGACGCCCGTTTCCGCGCCGATCACCCAGGACGTGCTGACCCTGCCGCGCAAGCTGCCAGAGGGCGGGCGGCAGAACCTTGTCGGCCTGACCCGGCCCGAGCTGCGCGCCGCGCTGGTCGCGGCCGGCACGCCCGAGGCGCAGGCGAAGATGCGCGAGAACCAGGTCTGGCAGTGGATCTACCAGAAGGGCGTGCGCGACTTCGCGGCGATGACCAACCTGGCCAAGGATTACCGCGCGCTCCTGGACCGGCATTTCGTGATCGAGATCCCCGAGGTCGTCGCGAAGCAGGTCAGCGAGGACGGCACCCGCAAGTACCTCGTCCGCATCGCCGGCGGGCACGAGGTCGAGACCGTCTACATCCCCGAGGAAGACCGCGGCACGCTCTGCGTCTCGTCCCAGGTGGGCTGCACGCTGACCTGTTCGTTCTGCCACACCGGCACCCAGAAGCTGGTGCGCAACCTGACCGCGGCCGAGATCGTCGGCCAGGTCATGCTGGCGCGGGACGATCTTGGCGAATGGCCGGAACCCGGACGTGCGCCCAAGGACGAGACCCGGCTTCTGTCCAACGTCGTGCTGATGGGGATGGGCGAGCCGCTGTACAACTTTGACGCGGTGCGCGACGCCATGCGGATCGTGATGGACGGCGAGGGCATCAGCCTGTCGCGCCGCCGGATCACCCTGTCGACCTCGGGCGTGGTGCCCGAGATCGCCCGCACCGCGGAAGAGATCGGGTGCCTGCTGGCGGTGAGCTTCCACGCCACCACCGACCCCGTGCGCGACGTGCTGGTGCCGATCAACAAGAAGTGGAACATCGCCACCCTGCTCGACGCGCTGCGCGACTATCCGCGGCTGTCGAACTCGGAACGGATCACCTTCGAATACGTCATGCTGGACGGGGTGAACGACAGCGACGCCGATGCGCGACGGCTGGTCAAGCTGATCCAGGGCATCCCGGCGAAGATCAACCTGATCCCGTTCAACGAATGGCCCGGCGCGCCCTATCGCAGGTCGCCCGAGGCGCGGATCCGGGCCTTCGCGGACATCGTCTACAAGGCCGGCTATGCCAGCCCGATCCGCACGCCCCGGGGCGAGGACATCATGGCCGCCTGCGGCCAGCTGAAGTCGGAAACCGTCCGTGCCCGGCACGCGCGCCGGGCCTGATCTGCCCGCCCGATCTGTCCTCCTGGTCCCGATGGTTCAGACCGGGCCGTCGCCCTGACGGCGCGGCCGTTCAGCCTCCAGCACCGCCAGCCGCTGCTCGATCGCCACGAAGCGGTCGTCGAGTTCGTTCACAGTCATGTAGCGGGCGGCGACATGATCCTCGATCATCTTCGACAGCGCGGCCCGGAACGACGGTCCGCCGCGGCGAATCAGGTCGACGGTCTCGCGCAGCAGCGCTTCGTGTTCGGTCTCGATGCGCAGGTTGACTTGCTTGGTTCGGGTTTCGGACTGGGACGGCATCTTCGTGAATCACATCGCTGGAAATGGTTCCCGCTGCCTTCGGGTTAATGTAGCCTTTCGCTATCACAGTCCTAGCGAGTCGCCCGTGAAATGTATCGTGATCGGCAGGTCCGTGGACGGCAACCCCGTTCACCAGACGATTGTAGCCGGATCCGCGGCGGCTTTGGAGGTAGCATCGCGCTGGCTGGACGAATATTCCGCACTGGTGCGGGTGGATGTGGTGGTGCTGGGTACCCGCGAAGTGCTGCACAGCTTGACCCCGACCGAAATCCGCGCAGGCCGGCCCCGCTGACACCGTTAGCGCGGCGTCGGCTGCTTCGGGGTTCAGGGCCGTACCAGGCTGCCGAAGATCTTGTCCTTGTGGTCAGCCAGGTAGATCCTGAGCCAGGGCGTGAAGCGCTCGGGCCGGCGGGCGACCTCGGCAGCCAGATCGTAAAGCCCGATCCATTCCACCTGCATGACCTCCTCGGGGTTCGGGGTCACCTTGAGGGTCTTCGGTGCGGTGGCCAGGAAGATCTCCACCACCTCGTGCTCGATCATGCCGTTCCCGACTTCGGCCCGATACTCCACGGTGTCGCGCTTCGCGGGATAGATCCCGGTGATGCCCAGTTCCTCGCGCAGGCGCCGCACGGCGCAGTCGGCGGCACTTTCGCCCCAGGCCGGATGGGTGCAGCAGGTGTTCGCCCACAGCCCCGGCGTGTGATACTTCGACATCGCCCGGCGCTGGATCAGCACGTTCTGCCCGTCAACGATGAACACCGACACGGCCTTGTGCTTCAGGCCAAGCCTGTGCGCCGCGATCTTCTCGACCGGGACAAGAGTGTTGTCGACCCAGGCGGGGATCGTGTCGGTCATGGATGCAGCTCTCCCGGCCGCCCGCGGCCGGACCTCGCACTGGGGTGTCGCGACCGGATGTCGTGCCCCGATCTAACCGTGGCCGACCCATGATTGCACGCCGACAACATGACACAGGGCCTGCTCCGAAGGTCGCGGTGGCGGCTCAGAAGCTGGCGGCGATGCCCAGCGAATAGCCCTTCAGATGCTCGCCCCAGGTGTAGCGGAACATCAGCCGGGTGGTGGTGACCCAGGGCACCCACGTGTTCTCCAGGTCGATCTCGCCGCCGGCGCCCAGCTGGGCAAGCCAGTCTTCCTTGATGATCTCGCCCTGGTCGCCCGGCAGGTACGAGGCCGAGAATTCGGCCACGGTGCGGATCGGCCGGTCGAAGGCCTGCCACGGGGTGGGGATGCGCAGCCGCGACCATAACGCGGCGGTGCTGGCCTCGGCCTCGGCCACCAGGTCGCGGTCGCCGGCGATCGGCTGCAGCCGGATGTCGGTGTAGCGCAGCGAGACGTCCGCCTCGTAGTC
>JBGAOK010000156.1:0-4330 GCA_044221805.1 Meridianimarinicoccus sp. | reverse complement strand
GCCGCCAGCCAGGCCTGCATGTCGGCGATCTCGGCCTCCTGCGCGGCGATGATCGCCTCGGCCAGCTTGCGGATCTCGGGATCGGTGCCGAATTCCAGCTCGACCTTCGCCATGTCGATGGCGCCCTGGTGGTGCGGGATCATGCCCCGCACGAAATCCACGTCCGCGTTGCCGGTATAGTCGATCGCCATCCCGGCGTGCATCCGGTTGTTCGCCGCCATGAAGGCCGCCGCCGCCGGGTTGTCGGCCATCGCGCCGGGTCCGTGCCCGGCGGGGGCGTTCATCCCGCCATGGGGCATGGCGCCGTGATCCATCGGCATCCCGTTGGTCTGCGCCTGCACGGCGGCAAAGCCGATCGCCGCGCCGATCGCGACGCCGGCCACCGCGCCAAGGCCGAAAGAGGTCAGTCGTGCCATTGTTCGTTCTCCCTTCAGTTTGCCGGACCGCTGACCGGGAAGCCGGCCGCGGCCAGTGCCGCCGCCAGGGTGTCCCGCGGCGCGGTCGTCGTGACCTCCACCACCCGGCGCGGCGGATCCGCCCGGACCTCGGCGGCCGGGTCCACCCGCTGGATGGCCGTCGTGACGCCGCGGGCGCAGCCACCGCAGGTCATGGATTCGATCTGGAACTGCATCGGAAACTCCCATCATTGCCTGATGGAAGCTCAGATGGGGCTTCCCAGCGTGGCAAGGTCAAGGCCCGCCGCACCGGCACCGGCGAAATACCGGCCCTTGACCTTCCCATCGCTGGAAGCCCCACCTAGGTAACCTGATGCGACTCGCAAGGGAACAGACCGCCATGACCGCTCGCCCTCACGCCCTGCCCTCGCTCTCCCTCCCGGTCGAGGGGATGAGCTGCGCCTCCTGCGTCGGCCGGGTCGAACGCGCTCTCGCCGCGGTGCCCGGCGTGGCCGCGGCATCGGTCAATCTGGCCAGCGAGCGGGCCGAGGTCACGCTCGCCGCCCCGGTGGACCGGGCGGCGCTGGTGCAGGCGATCACCGATGCAGGCTATGGCGTGCCCGCCACCACCCTGGACCTGGCCATCGAGGGGATGACCTGCGCCTCCTGCGTCGGCCGGGTGGAACGCGCCCTTGCCGCGGTGAAGGGCGTGACCGCGGCCAGCGTCAATCTGGCGACCGAGCGCGCCACGGTCACCGGCACCGCCGGCGCCGAGGCGCTGGTCGCCGCGGTCGTGGCAGCCGGCTATGAGGCGAAGCCGCTCGACCGGACGCCCGCCGCCGGCGACGCCGCCGAACAGCGGCGCGAGGCCGAGGCCCGGACGCTGCGGCGCGACCTGATCCTTGCCGCCGCGCTGACCCTGCCGGTCTTCGTGATGGAAATGGGCGGGCACCTGCTGCCCGGCCTGCACCACCTGATCGCCGGGACCATCGGGATGCAGGCGAGCTGGCTGATCCAGGCCGCGCTGACCACCGCCGTTCTGGCCGGGCCGGGGCGGCGCTTCTATCTCAAGGGCCTGCCCGCCCTGCTGCGTGGGGCGCCCGACATGAACAGCCTTGTCGCGGTGGGGACGCTGGCGGCATGGGCGTTCTCGCTGGTCGCCACCTTCGTGCCCGGGTTGCTGCCCGCCGGCACGGTGCATGTCTATTTCGAGGCCGCGGCGGTGATCGTGACGCTGATCCTGCTCGGCCGCTTTCTCGAGGCCCGCGCCAAGGGACGCACCTCCGAAGCGATCGGCCGGCTGGTCCGGCTCCAGCCCGCCGTCGCCCGGGTGCGCCGCGACGGCGCCGTGGCCGACGTCGACCTGGCCGAGCTGCGCCCCGGCGACATCGTCGAGGTCCGCCCCGGCGAACGGGTGCCGGTGGACGGCAGCGTGGTCGAGGGCGAAAGCTGGGTCGACGAATCGATGATCACCGGCGAGCCGGTCCCGGTCGCCAAGGCCGCAGGCGCGCCGGTGGTGGGCGGCACGGTGAACCAGACCGGCGCCTTCGCCTTCCGCGCCACCGCCGTGGGCGGCGACACCGTGCTGGCCCAGATCATCCGGCTGGTCGAGGCGGCGCAGGGCGGCAAGCTGCCGATCCAGACCCTGGTCGACCGGATCACGCTCTGGTTCGTGCCGGCGGTGATGGGGCTGGCGGCGCTGACCTTCGCGGTCTGGCTCGCCTTCGGGCCCGATCCGGCGCTGACCTTCGGCCTCGTCAACGCGGTTGCGGTGCTGATCATCGCCTGCCCCTGCGCCATGGGGCTGGCGACGCCGACCTCGATCATGGTCGGCACCGGCCGCGGCGCCGAGATGGGCGTGCTGTTCCGCCGGGGCGAGGCGCTGCAGCGGCTGATGCAGGCCCGCGTCATCGCCTTCGACAAGACCGGCACCCTGACCGAGGGCCGGCCGCGGCTGACCGACCTGCATCCGGCCGAGGGCTTCGACCGCGCCGGCGTGCTGGCCCGCATCGCCGCGGTCGAGGCGAAGTCGGAACACCCGCTGGCCCGCGCCATCACCGCCGCGGCCGAGGCCGAGGGGCTGGCCCTGCCGCCGGTCACCGGTTTCGCCGGCACCACCGGGCAAGGCGTCCGCGCCATGGCCGGGGGCGGCCCGGTCGCGATCGGCTCGGCCCGCTTCCTCGCTTCGCAGGGGATCGACACCGCCGCCGTCGACCCGGTCGCGGCGCGGCTGGCCGGCGAAGGCCGGACGCCGCTCTTCGCCGCCCTCGACGGCCGCCTCGCCGCGGTCCTGGCGGTTGCCGACCCGGTCAAGGACTCCGCGCCCGATGCGATCCGCGCGCTGCACGCCCTGGGCCTGAAGGTGGCGATGATCACCGGCGACAACCGGCGCACCGCCGAAGCCATCGCCGCCCGGCTGGGGATCGACACGGTCTCGGCCGAGGTCCTGCCCGCCGGCAAGGTCGCGGCGGTGCAACAGCTGCGCGCCGCCCACGGGCCGGTCGCCTTCGTCGGCGACGGCATCAACGACGCCCCGGCACTGGCCGAGGCCGACGTGGGCCTGGCCATCGGCACCGGCACCGACGTGGCGATCGAGGCGGCGGACGTGGTCCTGATGTCGGGCGCGCTGCGCGGCGTGCCGAACGCCATCGCCCTGTCCCGCGCCACCATCGGCAACATCCGCCAGAACCTGTTCTGGGCCTTCGCCTACAACGCCGCGCTGATCCCGGTGGCCGCCGGTGCGCTCTGGCCGGCCTTCGGCATCCTGCTCTCGCCGATGTTCGCCGCGGGCGCGATGGCGATGTCCTCGGTCTTCGTGGTGGGCAACGCGCTGCGCCTGCGCCGCTTCCACCCACCCATGACCGAAACCGCCGGCCCTGCCGCGGATCGGCCAGCGCTGCGCCCGGCCCCGGCGGAATGACCGTGAAGGGGAACGCCATGAACATCGGACAGGCGGCGAAAGCCTCGGGCGTCTCGGCGAAGATGATCCGCTACTACGAGGAAACCGGGCTGATCCCGCCCGCCGGGCGCACCGCCGCGGGCTACCGGGTCTATACCGATCAGGACGTCCACATGCTGCGCTTCGTGCGGCGGGCCCGGGATCTGGGCTTCCCGGTCGAGGCGATCGGCGAGCTGCTCGGCCTCTGGCGCGACCGGTCGCGCCACAGCGCCGACGTGAAGCGGCTGGCGCTGGCCCATGTGGCCGACCTGCGTCAGAAGATCGGCCAGCTCGAGGAGATGGCGCGCACGCTGGAATCGCTCGCCTCGTGCTGTCAGGGCGACGACCGGCCGAACTGCCCGATCCTGGCCGATCTGGAAGGCGCGGCGGTGCCGCCGCAACGCGGTCGCCGCGGCGCGGTCGAAGGCTTCGGCCCGCTCAGGTGACCGCGCGCCGGCGCCCGGCCCGGACCGCGCCCAGCCCGGCCAGCGCCCCGGCCAGCGCCAGCACCGCCGCCGGCAGCGGAGCTTCGACCGGGGTCAGCAGGACCGGGCGCAGGCCGCTCCCGGTCCAGACCTGACCGAGGATCTGGCCCCGGTCGTTGATCGCGACGACACTGTCGATGCGCCCGCCCGCCCCGGCCCCGACCAGCGCGTTCAGGTCGTGGTAGCCGGTGACCGGATCCCACAGGAACGGGGTGCAGCATGCTTCCCCGAATCCGCCCGCAGTGCCGACGACCTGGCCGCGATTGTTCAGCGCGCTGGGCCAGGTGTCGGTCGTCCCCGGATAGAAGCCCAGGCCCTGCAGGCCCCCCGCCGCATTCCACAGGTATGGCGCGCTGGCCTCCGAGGTGTAGGCGGAGGCGCCGAGGATCGTGCCGGCGTCGTTCAGGTCGATGCCGAAGCTGCCGGTCGCGCCCGGGACCACGCGAGAGCCAAGCGGCGTCACCCCGCCCCCCGCCGCCCAGATCAGGAACTGGCTGCCGTCCCGAACCAGA
>JBGAOK010000029.1:0-33117 GCA_044221805.1 Meridianimarinicoccus sp. | reverse complement strand
AGTCTAGCGCAAGATCGACTGGCGCCGAAAGACCAAAGGGGCGGGAATCCCTGTCCACGCGCATTTCAGGCGAAGTCGGTTCGCGCATAGCCCTGAAGGTAGAGGAGCGCGGTCAGGTCGCCATGGTTGATGCGCAGCCGACACTCGGCGGCGACCACGGGCTTGGCGTGCAGCGCCACCCCCATGCCGGCCAGCTTCAGCATGCCAAGGTCGTTGGCCCCGTCGCCGACCGCGATCACCGCGTCATGGCCGATGCCCAGCCGGTCCGCGATCTCGACCAGCGCGGCGACCTTCGCCTCGCGCCCGAGGATCGGGTCCACCGCCACGCCGGTCAGCCGGCCCTCGGCCACGGCAAGGGTGTTGGCGCGATGCTCGTGGAACCCGAGCGCACCCGCCACCCTCTCGGTGAAGGCGGTGAACCCGCCCGAGACCAGCGCGCAATAGGCCCCGGCCGCGGTCATGGTGGCGATCAGCTCGCGCCCGCCCGGCATGAAGGAGATCCGCTCGTCATAGACCTGGTCGATCACCCCGGCGTCGAGCCCCCGAAGCAGGCCCACCCGCTCGCGCAGGGCGCCTTCGAAGTCCAGCTCGCCGTTCATCGCCCGGGCGGTGATCGCGCGCACATGGGCGCCGACGCCGGCCAGTTCGGCCAGTTCGTCGATGCATTCCTGCCGGATCATCGTGCTGTCCATGTCGGCCAGCAGCATCCGCTTCTGCCGGCCCGCCAGCGCCACCGCGTTCAGGTCGATCCCCGCCGCCGACAGTGCCGCGCGGGTCGCCTCGAAATCGTCGGGGACCGCCGGGAGGGTGAACTCGGCCGCCTCGCCTTCGGCCAGCCAGCGCAGGTCGTCGCCCGACCACTCCTGGCACAGCGCCGCCACCCGGTCGACGTCAAGCGCGGGCCGCGCGGGATCGGTCAGAAGGACGACGGCGAACATGGCAACCTCGCGCAACAGGGCTCTGGCGCCGCTATCCCACGGAAGCGCCGCCAAGGCCAGAGCATGGCGCGGTCCGGGGAAGGGGGTTGACCCGGCAGCCGGCCCTGTCCAGAACCGGCCGGTCCCCGCAGCCCCATCCGTGACCTGCCATGCCCGATCTCGCGCTTTTCCTGCCGGCCTGCTTCGCGCTGAACCTCGCCTTCGGCCCGTCGAACCTTGTGGCGATGACCCATGCGGCGACGGTCGGCCCCGGCTTCGCGATCCGCGCCGGGTTCGGGCGGCTGCTGGTCTTCGCGCCGATGATCGCCCTGTCGGCGGCGGGACTGGGGCTGCTGCTAGCGGCCTCGGCCACCGCCTTCACCGTGCTGAAGCTGGCCGGCGCGGCCTATCTGGTCTGGCTCGGCGTGAAGCTTCTGCGCAGCGGCGGCAGCGGCGCCAGCCTGGTGCGCGCTGTTCCGCCGGATTTCCGCACCGCCTTCCGGCGCGAGATGGCGACCGCCGCTTCGAACCCCAAGGCGATGCTGATCTTCGCCGCCTTCTTCCCGCAATTCGCCGTGCCCGACGCCTACTGGCAGAGCTACGCCGTCATGGGCGGGATCTTCCTCGCCTTCGAATGGGTGGTGATCGGGCTTTACGCCGGTCTGGCTGCGGCCATGGCCCGCAGCGCCACGCCGCGGCTGACCGCGGTGCAGCGCGTCTCGGGGGCGTCGATGGTGGGCTTTGGCGTCCTGATGCTTCTGGCCCGGCGGCCGGGCGCGGTCTGAACCCGCCCGGCCTTCCGGTCACTTCTTGTCCGGCAGCGGCGGCACCGACCGCAGATAGACGGTCAGCGCCGACAGATCCCGCGGCGTCATCTGCGCCAGATAGGGATAGGGCATCGGCGGCAGCATCTTCGAGCCGTCCGGCCGCACGCCCTGGGTCACCATCGCCGCGATCTGCTCGTCGGTGTAGTTGGCCAGCCCGTCCGGGCTCGAGGTGATGTTGGGCGCGACCGAGGTGCCCCAGGGCCCGTGGAACGCGAACCCGCCGCGGCCCATGTCGGTCTCCATCAGCGGGCCCTGCGGCCCCATCGGCGTGTGGCATTCCATGCAATGGGCGATCTGGGCGATGTACTGGCCGTATTCCACCGTATCCCCGGGCGGGATGTCGGCGACCGTGCCGACGGGCGGGCCATAGGACGGCGGCAGCGGGAAGGGATAGACCGAGGGTGGCACCTCGTTGTCCACGGCTTCCACCGTGCGCAGATAGGCGACGATCGCGGCAAGGTCGCTGTCCGAGATGTTGCGGTAGAGCGGGATCGGCATCGGCGGGCCGATCACGCTGCCGTCGGGACGGATCCCCTCCCGGATCGCCTTTGCCAGTTCCGCATCGCTCCACTGGGCGACCCGGGCGCCGGGGGTGATGTTGGCCGCATAGGCCTTCATGCCGGCTTCGTCGACGATCAGCGTGCCGGCCAGATCCATCCCCGCCATCGGGCCTTCGGGGCCCTTCGGGGTGTGGCAGTTGCCGCAGCCCATCGGACCCTGCACCAGGTATTCACCGCGTTCCTCGGGCGTCGCGGCCACGCAGATCTGTGCCGCGGCCATACCAGCCGCGGCAACCCAAAAGATTGCCTTCATGTGTCTCTCCCCGTTCGGCCGCTTTGCGACTCATGCCGATTAATCTTGGCCTGGCCGCAACTTACCACGGAATGACCTGCCCGTAACCGGGTTGCCATGGGGGATTCCCCGACCTTGTGGGGGGTCAGACACGAAATCCCGCATCCGGAATGCGCGTTTTCGCGGGCAGGTTGTCCGGGCTTCCGCCCTGCGGGCCGCGGTGCTAGCCGCCGGTGCGCCGGACCCGGACGGCTTCGCCCTGAGCGTTGGTCTGGCAGATGAAGGTGGCATCGCCCGGCACTGTCATGGTCACGATCGGGGTCCGCCCGCTGCTGGCGCGGACCACCCGGGCATTGCCGCCGGAGCGCGTGTTTGCCCGTGCGAGACAGTTCTCGATCGCGGTGTCGCGCACCGACTGGGCGCCGGCGGGCGCCGCAAGCGCTGCGGCCACGGCAAGGGCCAGCGCCGGAAGGATCGGAAGTCTGCTGCGGGTCATTGCGTCACCTCGGCGCGGGGCGGTTGAGGCTGCAGCATGGACTCTGCCCCGCTGGGCTTCAAGCGCTGCCGCCCCGTCACCGCGCTCGCCGGGCCGGCCGGCCCGGTCACATGGACGAGCTCTTGTCCTTGCTCAGCCGCAGGACCTTGCCTTCGGCCATTGGTGAAGCAGGTGTAGCTCACGTTGCCCGGCGCGGTCAGCTCGACGATCGGCATGGACTGGCCGCTGACCTTGAACACCCGGGCAACGCCACCCGAGCGCGCCTTGACCGCGCTGAGGCAGGACGCGGTTGCCAGGTCCTGGACCGACTGCGCCGCCACGGGCGCGGCGACGGCCACCGCCCCGGCAAGAAGGGCGATGCCAAGCAGCTGGCGGAAGTGGGGAGGCTGGGACATGTGGGAACTCCGATGCCAATATATTCTTCTTGCTGAATACATGAGCACCCGGACGTGCCGGCAACAGGCCCCGGCGATCACACTCGCTTGATCTCGCGGGCGCCGTCCGGCGGGTCAGAACCAGCCGAAGCCGCCGTCCCGCATGACCGTGGCCACCTGACCGTCAGGGTTGGCGAAGCATTTCCAGCTCACCCCCCGAAGGCCCGCGGCCTTCACATAGGTCATGCCCGAATCCATCGGCGTCACGCTGATCAGCCGGGCCGACCCGCCCGACCGCCAGCCGATCTCGTTCATGCAGTTGATCTCGGCCGCATTCGGCGTCCCGGGCGCCGCCGGGCCCTCGCTGCGCACGGTCACGCCCACACCGGTCCCGGTGCCGGTGCCGACCCCCACCCCGGCCACCGCGCCGGAGCCGTCGCCGGTATCGCAGGCCGACAGGACGACCAACAGACCCAGGATGGCGGGCAGGAAACGCTTCGTCTCGGGCATGTCGGGATCCTCCCCCAGCCAGTCTAGGCGCAACCCGGCGCCGGGTCACGGCCTATCCCGCCCCCGGGGCCGGCACCGCCGGCGGCGGCTCAGAACCAGCCGAAGCCGCCGTCGCGCTTGACCCGCACCACTTCGCCATCGGGATCGGCAAAGCAGACATAGCGCAGGCCGAGCCGCCCCGCCGCCTTCACGATGGTCATACCCGAGTCCATCGGGATCACGCTGACCAGCCGGGCCGAACCGCCCGAGCGCCAATGGATCCGGTTCATGCAATTGATCTTCGCCGCATCGGGGGTGCCCGGCGCCGCGTCCGGACCGCCGCCCAGATCGACGGTGACGCCGCCCGTGGCGCTGCCGGACGCCGCACCGGCCGCGACCGTCGGACCGGCAGACGATCCGGTTCCACCGACCACCGCCAGTGAAAGGGCGAAAAGCGCCGCGCAGAGGTTTCGGGAGTTGAGGTGCATGACCGGGATCCTCCGGGGAGCTGGTGGAACAAGGGCAGTCCCGCCGCAGGATCGGCGGCCGCCCAAGTCATCATGCGCCTTTGGCCGGCCAGATCGAATGGCTGCGATCAGATTCCGAATCACGAATTCGTTAGTCTCCCGCCCCGGCGGCCGCCTGGCCGGGCGTGACACGCCGTGCCCTTCCACCCGCGCCGGATGGCGCTAACATCGCCGCGAAACCGCCAAGGCGCACCCAGGAGGCCAGCCATGAAACTCGGCATCGTCGGAACCGGAATGGTCGGCTCGGCCGCCGCCTATGCCACCGCGCTGCTCGGCATCGTCCCCGAGATCGTGCTGGTGGACATGAACGCCGCCCTCGCCCGCGCCCAGGCCGAGGACATCGCCCACGCCATGCCCTTCGCCGCCGCCACCAGCGTGCGCGCCGGGACCTATGCCGACCTGGACGGCGCCGGCGCGGTGATCATCGCCGCCGGGGTCAGCCAGAAACCCGGCGAGACCCGGCTGGCGCTTCTGGAACGCAACGCCGAGGTGTTCCGCGCTGTGCTGGGCGAGATCCTGAGCGCGGCGCCTGACGCGCTGCTCCTGATCGCCACCAACCCGGTCGACATCATGACCGGCATCACCCAGAGGCTGACCGGCCTGCCCGCGGGAAAGGTGATCGGCTCGGGCACGATCCTTGATTCGGCCCGGTTCCGCGACCTGCTCGGCCGGCACCTGGACGTCGCGCCGCGATCGGTCCACGCCCATGTGCTGGGCGAACACGGCGACAGCGAGGTGCTGGCCTGGTCCAGCGCCCATGTGGGCGCGGTGCCGCTGGCCGAGGCCGCGGCCCAGCTCGGCCGCCCGATCACGCCCGAGATCCGCGCCCGGATCGACACCGGCGTGCGCCGCGCCGCCTACACGATCATCGAGGGCAAGGGCGCCACCTGGTACGGCATCGGCGCCGGCCTCGCCCGTATGGTCGCCGCGATCGATTCCAACGACCGGTCGGTGCAGACCGTCTCGATCCTGACACCCGAGGTCGCCGGCATAAGCGAGGTGCCACTGTCGCTGCCCCGGGTCATCGGCCGCGACGGCGTCGAGGCCGACCTGATCCCGGCACTGGATGCGGACGAGACCGAGGCGCTCCGGCGCAGCGCCACGCTGCTGAAGGACACGCTGGAGTCGGTACGGCTGGTGCCGGTCTGAGCCGAGGTGCGCCAGCCTCGGGCAGGTGCCGCGGCCGTAAGGACCATGCCCCTTTTCTGTCCGCGCACCGCCCAAGGTTGCGCTGAATCATGGCGTCAGCCGTCAATTGCGGCAAGAAGTCGAGTTTCCAATCACACGAGGGGGAATTCGAATGCGACGCAAGCTCTGGGCCGGCCCGATGTTTCCGGCGGGACCATCACCGTGCTGCCGGACGGCCGCAAGCTCCTGACGAACGAGACCATCCGGCTTAAGCCGCCGGTCACTCTCAAGCCCGGAGAAACGCTTGATGTCGTTGCCAGCCTCATCTCTGCGGCGGGTCCCTACGCAATTCTCCTGACCGACCTAGGGAAGGACAATGCAGAGTCGATCCACCTCACGGTGACCGGGAGGAACCTGTCCGTTCTCAGCTTGGTGCTGAGCGCGTGGGTCGCCGAGAAGGGAAAGCCGCTGACCCTTCTGCCGCTTGGTGGGGATTTGTACAGTGGCGACTATTCCAACTCGGCAACGGTCGCAGTCGACAGGAACTTCCTCAGACCAGAGGGCGACCTTCTCGGGAGCGACCCCTCTATCGATATTCGTTACCTGGTCCTTGGCATCGAAAACATGGGCACGGGAAATGTCGTCATCGAAACGGTCACCATCGGTCTCGACGCCGACCAGATCTACACGCCGACCGTGCCGCTGCCGTTCCCCGCACCCCTGCTGGCAACCGGGCTGGGCGCCGTGGCGCTGCTGCGGCGATCCGCAAGTAGCCGTGCCACACACGCCTGACGTCCGACCTGGCCTTGCCCGGGGGTCCACCTGCCTCGGACCCGGCGAAGGTCCTGCCCGGTGAGGCAGGATGTCCCTTGCCAACCCCGCCCCGCCTCCCGTATAGGCGGCGGCGGGACACCCCTCCCCAACGAGGGGCGGTTATCTGCAAGGGTACTATCATGGTCACGACGACTCCGGCCGCGCGCCCGGCCAATCCGCGCTTCTCCTCCGGCCCCTGTGCCAAACTCCCCAACTTCACCCTCGACCTGCTTGCCGATGCCGCCATCGGCCGCTCGCACCGTGCCGCCATCGGCAAGGCGAAGCTGAAGCAGGCGATCGAGGACACCCGCGCGATCCTCGGCATTCCCGCCGACTATCGCATCGGCATCGTGCCCGCCTCGGACACCGGCGCCTTCGAGATGGCGATGTGGACCATGCTGGGCCAGCGCCCGGTCGAGATGGTCGCCTGGGAAAGCTTCGGCTCGGGCTGGGTCACCGACGCGGTCAAGCAGCTGAAGCTCGACGCCCGGGTCCATGAAGCCGCCTATGGCGAGATCGTCGACATGGCCGCGCTCGACTACGACCGCGACGTCTGCTTCACTTGGAACGGCACGACCTCGGGTGTCCGCGTCGCCTCGGGCGAGGTGATCCCGGCGGATCGCGCCGGCCTGACGCTCTGCGACGCGACCTCGGCCGCCTTCGCCATGGACCTGCCCTGGGACAAGCTCGACGTCACCACCTTCTCCTGGCAGAAGGTACTGGGCGGCGAGGCGGCCCACGGCATGCTGATCCTCAGCCCCCGCGCCGTCGCGCGATTGGAATCCTACACCCCGGCCTGGCCGCTGCCGAAGATCTTCCGCCTGACCAAGGGCGGCAAGCTGATCGAGGGCATCTTCCAGGGCGAGACGATCAACACGCCCTCCATGCTCTGCGTCGAGGATTACCTCGTGGCGCTGGACTGGGCGAAATCGGTGGGCGGGCTGAAGGGTCTCGTCGGCCGCGCCGACGCCAACTTCGCGGTGATCGAGAAATTCGTCGCCAGCCATGACTGGATCGACTTCCTGGCCACCGACCCGGCCACGCGCTCGACCACCAGCGTCTGTCTGAAGTTCACCGACGCCCGCATCCGGGATGGCGCCGCCTTTGCCAAGGCCGTGGCCAAGAAGCTCGAGTCCGAAGGCGTCGGCCTCGATCTCGGCGCCTATCGCGACGCGCCTGCGGGCCTCAGGATCTGGTGCGGCTCGACGGTCGAGACCGCCGATGTCGCCGCGCTGATGCCCTGGGTCGAATGGGCCTTCGAAACCGCGCTCGCGGCGCAGACCGAAGCCGCCTGACCGGCTCGGCCGATCGGGCCCCCGCCCTTCTTCTTGGCTGAAATACTCCGGGGGTCCGGGGGCAGCGCCCCCGGTCTCCGGCCGCGGCGATCCGTTTCCGGACGCACTCACCCCATTCCAAGGACCACCGCCATGGCTCCCAAAGTCCTCATCTCCGACGCGCTCTCCGATGAAGCCGTCAAGATCTTCCGCGACCGCGGCATCGACGTCGATTTCCAGCCCTCGCTCGGCAAGGACAAGGACAAGCTCGCCGAGGTGATCGGCCAGTATGATGGCCTTGCCATCCGCTCGGCCACCAAGGTGACGCCGAAGATCCTCGAGAACGCCACCCGGCTGAAGGTGATCGGCCGCGCCGGCATCGGCGTCGACAATGTCGACATCCCGGTTGCCTCGAAGAAGGGCGTGATCGTGATGAACACCCCCTTCGGCAACTCGATCACCACCGCCGAACACGCCATCGCGATGATGTTCGCCGTGGCCCGCCAGATCCCCGAGGCCAGCGCCTCGACCCATGCCGGCAAGTGGGAGAAGTCGAAGTTCATGGGCGTCGAGCTGACCAGCAAGACCCTGGGCGTGATCGGCGCCGGCAACATCGGCTCGATCGTCTGCGACCGGGCGCTGGGGCTGCACATGAAGGTGATCGCCTATGATCCCTTCCTGTCGGACGACCGCGCCATGAAGATGGGCGTCACCAAGGTCGAACTGGACGAGCTTCTGAAGCGGTCCGACTTCATCACGCTGCATGTTCCGAAAACCGACAAGACCGCCAACATCCTGTCCCGCGAGGCGATCGCGAAGATGAAGCCGGGCGTGCGGATCATCAACTGCGCCCGCGGCGGCCTGGTGGACGAGGCAGCCCTGGCCGAGGCGCTGAAGTCCGGCCATGTGGCCGGCGCGGCCTTCGACGTCTTCGCGGTCGAACCGGCAACCGAGAACCCGCTGTTCGGCCTTCCGAACGTGGTCTGCACCCCGCATCTGGGCGCCTCGACCACCGAAGCGCAGGAGAACGTGGCCCTGCAGGTCGCCGAGCAGATGGCCGACTACCTGCTGACCGGCGCGGTGCAGAACGCGCTCAACATGCCGTCGGTCACCGCCGAGGAGGCCGCGGTGATGGGCCCCTGGATCAAGCTGGCCGAGCATCTGGGCAGCTTCGTCGGCCAGATGACCGACGAGCCGGTGAAGGCGATCAACGTGCTTTATGACGGGCACGTTGCCGAGATGAACCTGGCGGCGCTGGATGCCGCCACCCTGTCGGGCTTCATGAAGGCGACCAACCCGGACGTGAACATGGTCTCCGCCCCGCTGATCGCGCAGGAACGCGGCATCAAGCTGTCGCGCACCACGCAGAAGAAATCCGGCGTGTTCGATGCCTTCATCAAGCTGACAGTCGAGACCGAGACCCGCACCCGGACCATCGCCGGGACGGTGTTCTCGGACGGCAAGCCGCGCTTCATCCAGATCAAGGGCATCAACATCGATGCCGAGATCGGCCGGCACATGCTCTACACCACCAACCGCGACGTGCCGGGGATCATCGGCACGCTCGGCACGACCCTGGGCGACCACGGGGTGAACATCGCCAACTTCACCCTCGGCCGCAATCAGGCCGGAGCGGATGCGATCGCGATCCTGTACCTGGACGCGCAGCCGGGCGAGGCGGTGCTGAACGCCCTGACAGCAACCGGGCTGTTCCAGCAGGTGCGCCCGCTGCAGTTCGACGCGGCCTGACGGCCCGGGCCGCGGACAGCCCAAAGCCCGTCCGCGGCATCCGGACTGTCCCGGCGGTATCGCGGCGGGCCCCTGACCAAGGGCCGCAGGCCGTGTGCCGTGCACGGTCCGGAAAGCGCTTGCAGGGTGCAGTCTTCCATGCACCTTGAGGGCCATGATGCGATTTCAGCCGACCCATCAGCGCCAAGCCTGGTCCCCGGAAGGCCCCCGGCGGCCGTCGCGGG
Organism: Meridianimarinicoccus sp.; assembly: GCA_044221805.1. Classification (GTDB taxonomy): domain Bacteria; phylum Pseudomonadota; class Alphaproteobacteria; order Rhodobacterales; family Rhodobacteraceae; genus Meridianimarinicoccus. Next base: position 23,507 of record JBGAOK010000029.1, on the reverse strand, counting down.
GATGGGTCGGTGTCTGGGGTCTGCCGGGCCTGCGCGCCTATTCCCTGGCCCTGCAGCAGTGGTCCGGCCCGCCGCTGCGGATCGCCGTCTTTACCGACATCCATGTCTGCCGCCCCTGGGTCGCGCCCGGTCTCGTCGAGGCGATTGTCGATCAGGTGAACAAGCTGGGCGCCGACTTGATCGTGCTCGCGGGCGACGTGCTGCCGGATCGCAATCTGCCGTGCCAGCACCTCACCGCCGACCGGATCGTGCCGTTGCTGACCGGCCTGACGGCACCGCTGGGCGTGGTTGCGGTGATGGGCAACCATGACCGGCGCGATTGCCGCCGCGCCCTGCAGAGCGATGGGCGCGACAGTTCCGTGATCGAGGCCTACCGGGCCGCCGGATTGGACCTGATCCTGAACGGCTCGCGGCAGATCGAGCACCACGGCCACCCGCTCTGGGTCGTCGGCTTCGACAGCCAGCTGCCGCTGCGCTACGGCTGGCCACACTTCCACGACCCCGAGGCCGCCTTCGCGGAGGTGCCGGATGGCGCGCCGTCGATTCTGGTCGCCCACGAGCCCGACTATTTCGCCAAGGGCGACCGGCGGCCGATGCTTCAGATCAGCGGCCATACCCATGGCGGGCAGTTCGTGCTGTTCGGCCGGAGGCCAATGACCCCGTCGCGATTCGGCGACCGCTATGCCGTCGGCCATGTGGTCGAGGACGGCCGGCACCTGATCGTCTCTGCCGGGATCGGCTATTCCGGTCTGCCGTTCCGTTTCGGCGTCCCGCCCGAAATCACCCTGATCGAGATCGTCGCCGCAGACGACGCCCGGTCCCGCGTGCCGCATTCTGAGGAGAGGAGACCACACGATGACCGAGATCGTCATACTTGACGCCGTCCGCACGGCGATAGGCGCCTTTGGCGGCAGTCTTGCCGATGTGCCCGCCACCACGCTTGGCGCCACCGCCGCGAAAGCGGCGCTCGCGCGCGCGGGCGTCGCGCCCGAGAAGATCGGCCATGTGGTCATGGGCCACGTCATCAACGCCGAACCCCGCGACATGTACCTCAGCCGCGTCACCGCGATCGAGGCCGGGGTGCCGAAGGAAACCCCGGCGATGAACGTGAACCGGCTGTGCGGGTCGGGCATGCAGGCGACGATCTCGGTGATCCAGTCGCTGATGCTGGGCGATGCCGAATTCGGCCTTGCCGGCGGCGCCGAGAACATGACCCGCGGACCCTATGTGGTGCCGGCGGTCCGCTGGGGCCAGAAGATGGGCGACGCGAAGGCGGTCGACATGATGGTCGGGACCCTGACCTGCCCCTTCGGCACCGGACACATGGGCGTCACGGCCGAGAACGTCGCCGCCGAGCACCAGATCAGCCGCGAGGCCCAGGACGCCTTCGCCATGGAAAGCCAGGAACGCGCCGCGAAGGCCATCGCCGAGGGCCGGTTCAAGTCGCAGATCGTCCCGGTCGAGGTGATGGTGAAGCGCCAGATGGTCGCCTTCGACACCGACGAACACCCCAAGGCGACCACGCTCGAGAAGCTGGCCGGCCTGAAGCCGGTGTTCCGCAAGGACGGGTCGGTCACCGCCGGGAACGCGAGCGGCATCAACGACGGCGCCGCCGCCGTGGTGCTGGCCACCGCCGAGGCGGCCGAGGCGGCCGGGCCTGTCGCCCAAGGCGCGCATCATCGGCTATGCCCATGCCGGCGTCCGCCCCGAGGTGATGGGGATCGGCCCGGTGCCGGCGGTCGAGAAGCTGCTGGCGCGGACCGGCCTGACGGTCGACGACTTCGACGTGATCGAGTCGAACGAGGCCTTCGCGGCGCAGGCGCTGGCGGTGACCAAGGGGCTCGGCCTTGACCCCGCCAGGGTGAACCCGAACGGCGGCGCCATCGCGCTCGGCCATCCGGTCGGGGCCACCGGGGCAATCCTGATCGTCAAGGCGCTGTACGAACTCGAGCGGACCGGCGGCAAGCGCGCGCTCTGCACCATGTGCATCGGCGGCGGCCAGGGCATCGCCATCGCCTTCGAACGCGTCTGACGTTCCGCTCGATCCACGGCAACGGCGGGCTCTAGCCCGCCGTTCAGCGGCTGTTCACGCTTCGCTTCCATGATCCCTGCGGACGGCAGGGACAGGCGCGGATGCAAGGCAGCGGACCGAACATTTCCGATCTACTCGCGCAGGAACGCCGCGCACGCCTGGCGGCCGAACGGCTGCTGGAACAGAAAAGCCGCGAACTGTTCGCGGCCAACAAGAAGCTGGCGGAACACGCCCGCCTGCTGTCGGACGAGATCATCGTCAAGCGCAAGGAGGCGAAGACCTACCAGTCCGAAGCCGAGACGCTGAAGGGCGAGAACACCCAGGTCCGCGCCGACCTGCACCGGGCCAACCAGCAGGCGGTGAAGGCGGAACGCCGGCTGTGGGAAGCGCTGGAGACAATCCAGGACGGCTTTGCCGTCTACAACACCCGCAGCCAGCTGGTGATCGCCAACCGCGCCTACATGGCGATGTTCGACGGGCTCGATTCGATACGCCCCGGCGCCACCTACGAGGACATCCTGACCATCATGGCCGACGAGGGGCTGGTCGACATCGGCTTCGAGCAGGACGAGGCGTGGCGTGCCCGGATGCTGGCCCGCTGGCAGACCGACCGGATCGAGCCCGTCACCCTGAAGCTCTGGAACGACAGTTTCGTGAAGCTGATCGACCGCCGCGCCCGGGACGGCGACATGGTCAGCCTGGCGCTGAACATCACCGACACGATCCGCTACGAACAGCAACTGAAAGAGGAACGCAGCCGCGCCGAGGCGGCGAACCGCGCCAAGTCCGCCTTCCTCGCCAACATGAGCCACGAGATCCGCACGCCGATGAACGGCGTCGTGGGCATGGCCGATCTGCTCTGCGATACCGGCCTGACCGAGGAACAGCAGCTCTATGCCGAGACGATCAAGAGCTCGGGCGAGACGCTTCTGGTGATCATCAACGACGTCCTCGACTATTCCAAGATCGAGGCCGAGAAGCTGACCCTGAACCCCGAACCCTTCGACCTGGAACGCACCATCCACGAGGTGCTGCTTCTGCTGAAGCCCTCGGCGCAGTCGAAGGGGATAGACCTGATGGTCGATTTCGACATGTTCCTGCCCACCCGCTACATCGGCGATCCGGGGCGGATCCGGCAGGTGCTGACCAACCTGATCGGCAACGCGGTCAAGTTCACCCTGGAAGGCCATGTGCTGGTCCGCGTCACCGGCGTCGGCGAGGCGAGCGCCGAGCAGCACCAGGACCTGCACATCAGCGTCGAGGACACCGGGATCGGCATCGCCCCGGACATGCTCGACCACATCTTCGGCGAATTCAACCAGGTCGAGGACGAGCGCAACCGCAAGTTCGAGGGCACCGGCCTGGGTCTGGCGATCTCGAAACGGCTGATCAAGCTCATGGGCGGCGAGGTCTGGGTGGACTCGGTCCTTGGCGAGGGATCCTGCTTCGGCTTCCGGGTGACGCTGCCGACGGACGAGGCCGCACCGCAGCCGGGCCGCACCGGCACCGGGCCGATGCGCACGGCGCTGGTGGTCGACGACCTGCAGATCAACCGGATGATCCTGGAACGCCAGCTCGCCACGATGGGCCTGACCGTCACCACGCGACGCAGCGGGGCCGAGGCCCTGAGCGGACCCGCGGGCCAGTTCGACCTGATCGTCACCGACCACCAGATGCCGGACATGGACGGCACCGAACTGGCCGCGAAGCTGCGCGCGCGGGGCGAGACCGCGCCGATCCTGCTACTGTCCTCGGCGCCATCGGGCGTGTCGGCACGCGCGGCCGAGGTCGGCATCACCGCGGTCCTGCAGAAGCCGCTGCTGCGCCGCGACCTGCTCAACAAGGTGGCGCAACTGGGGCTCGAGATGACCGAGCCGGAGCCCGCCGCGCCGCCCCAGCCGCCCGAACCGCTGCCGCCCGACGCGGACCGCAGGGTCCGGGTCCTCGCCGCCGAGGACAACAAGACCAACCAGCTAGTCTTTTCGAAGATGGTTGCCGACTTGCCGATCGAGCTGCGTTTCGCCAACAACGGCCGCGAGGCCGTGGAAGCCTACGAACAGATCAGTCCCGACATCATCTTCATGGACATTTCCATGCCCGAGATGGACGGCAAGGAGGCCACGCGGCGGATCCGCGAGATCGAGACGCGCGACCAGCGCCGGCGCACGCCGATCTGCGCCCTGACCGCCCACGCCATGTCCGGGGATGGTGCCGAGATCCTCGCCGCCGGAATCGACTTCTACCTGACCAAGCCTCTGCGCAAGGCGGCGATTCACGAGATGATCCTGACCAACGCCCTTGGCCCGGCGATCGCCCTGCCGCCGAAGGCGGGCTGAGCGGCTCCCGCGCGGCGCTGGTTGAGGCGATTGGACATGGCGCATGCCGTCTCGGTAGCGGGAACGGAAGCGCCATGAAGCCGGCGCCGCGATCGGGCTCGTCGGCTGCGGGTCTTGCCGCCCGGACTCCCGGTCACGTGTCGGCGAGGATGGCGAGGAAGGCGGCGCCAAAGCGTTCGGACTTGCGCTCGCCCAGCAGCGCGGCGAGGTCGCGTTCAGTGCGGGGCCGGCGTTCAGCCAACCGTGCCAGTTCCGCTGCGGTGCAGCTCAGCGGCTTCAGGGTACCGTCGGGGCCCCGCGCCAAATCCGCCTGCGCCGCCTGCAACCGGTCGAAGACCGAGGCGCCCGGCCGCCCGGCCAGACGGCGCCGGCCGGGATGCAGATCCTCTGCCGGCTCGCCCGCAATCACCGCGAGGAAGGTCGCCCCGTAGCGTTCCAGCTTCTTGGCGCCGACACCGCTGACCCGCGCCATGGCGTCAAGGCTTGCCGGCCGGGTCTCGGCCATCTCGATCAGGGTCCGGTCGGGAAAGATCACATAGGCCGGGACGTTCGCCGCCTCGGCCAGCGCCCGCCGGGTCGCCTTCAGCCGCGCCATCAGCGGCGCATCGTCGTCCGACACCAGCGCCCGGGCCAGCGGCGCGCGACCGAGGCCGTCATCCCGTCGCGGCGGAGCGCGACCCTGGCCTCGCCCTTCAGCACCGGCCGCGCGGCCTCGGTCATCCGCAGCGCGCCGTGGCGTTCAGGATCGGGGCGGATCAGGTCGCGGCCCATCATCTGGCGGAACAGGCCCTGCCATTCGGCCTTCGGGATGTCGCGGCCGACGCCGAAGGTCGGCAACCTGTCGTGGCCACGCTGGCGCACCTTGTCGGTCAGGCTGCCGGTCAGGATGTCGATCAGATGCCCCGCGCCGAAGCTTTCGCCGGTCCTGAGGATCGCCGACAGCGCCTTGCGCACCGCGTCGGTGCCGTCGATCACCTCGGGCGGGGTGTCGCACAGGTCGCAGGTGCCGCAGGGCGTCGCGGCCTCGCCGAAATAGCCCAGCAGGGTCACGCGCCGGCAGTCCAGCGCCTCGGCCAGACCGAGAAGCGCGTTGAGCCGGCCGTGATCGGCATCGCGCCGTTCCGCCGGGGCGGTGCTCTCGTCGATCTGCGTCCGGCGCAGGCGGATGTCGTCGGCGCCGAACAGCGTCAGGGTCTCGGCCGGGGCGCCGTCGCGGCCAGCGCGGCCGATCTCCTGGTAATAGGACTCGATCGACTTCGGCAGGTCGGCATGGGCGACCCAGCGGATGTCGGGCTTGTCGATGCCCATGCCGAAGGCCACGGTCGCGACCACGATCAGCCCGTCGTCGCGCTGGAAGCGGGTCTCGACCAGGCGGCGGTCTTCGGCGTCCATCCCGCCGTGATAGGCGCAGGCGGCATGGCCGGCCTCGGCCAGCGCGGCGGCGAAGGTTTCCGTCCGGGCGCGGGTGGCGCAGTAGACGATCCCCGACTGGCCCCGCCGGGCGGCGGCGAAGTCGAGGATCTGGCGGCGCGGATTGTCCTTCGGCGCGAAGGCAAGGTGGATGTTCGGCCGGTCGAAGCCGCGCAGGAACACCGCCGGTTCGCGGCCGCCGAACAGCCGCCGGGCGATCTCGTCCCGGGTCTCGGCATCGGCGGTCGCGGTGAAGGCCGCCACCGGCACGCCCAGCGCGGCGCGCAAGTCGCCGATCCTGAGATAGTCCGGGCGGAAGTCGTGGCCCCACTGGCTGACGCAATGCGCCTCGTCCACCGCGATCAGGCCGACGCCGATCCGCTTCAGCATCGCCTGGGTGCCGGCGGCCGCCAGCCGTTCCGGCGCGATGTAGAGCAGCTTCAGCGCGCCCTCGTCCAGCGCCCGGAACACCGCCTCGGTCTCGGCCTCGGTGTTGCCAGAGGTCAGCGCGCCGGCCGCCACCCCGGCCTCGGTCAGCGCCCGGACCTGGTCCCGCATCAGCGCGATCAGCGGCGAGATCACCACCAAGGTTACCCCCGTCGCGGCACAGCGCCGGCGGCGCTGGAAAGCACCGGGATTTTCCCCGCCGGTCGGCATGATCGCCAGCGTGTCGCGCCCGGCGATGACCGAGCGCACGATCTCTGCCTGGCCGGGCCGGAAGGCGGCGAAGCCGAACACCGAGGACAGCAGCGCCTCGGCACGGTTCATCGGGGCGTTCATGGCACCTCGGGTTTCCTCCGATTTCTCTCGGTCAGACAGTCCACACGCGGGAGAGGCGCACAAGGCTCGGGTCATGTCCCGGCGGGCCCCGGATCGAGGATCAGTAGAACGCCGCCACGTTGTTCATCAGGATGATGCGCAGGGCATAGACCGCGAGCAGGCCGACCAGGAGCGCCAGGTCGAGCCCGGCGAGGAGTCGGCAGCACGCGGCGGATCGGCTGGTAGATCGGCTCGAGCAGCCGGTTCGGCCGAACCAGATCGACCGCACCAGATCCTGGCCCAGGTTGAGCACCTGGAAGTTGATCAGCCAGCTCATGATGATGTGCGCGATCATCAGGAACCAGACGACGTCGAGGATCAGCAGGAGGATCTGGAAGAACAGAGGTCATGAGGTTCCTCGTCATGCGGCGATTGTCCGACAGGTAAGCCGCCGCGCTGCGAAGGACAAGGCGCCGGCCGTGCCACCAACGTCGCGGTTGACGCGACAATGCCGCAGGGCGCCCATCCTTCCGGGAAGGAGCCTCCGCCATGTATCCGTTTCTGCGCCTCGCGGCGGAACTCTTCGTCTACCGCAACGCCCCGCCGCTGGGCATCTTCGAGACCCACCGGTCCACGCATCTGTGCTGGCCCTGGGACGTCGATCTGTGGCTCGAGATGAACAACGGCCGGGTGCTGACTCTGTACGATCTTGGCCGGCTGGTTCTGGCGCAGCGGCTCGGGCTGTTCCCGGTCCTGAAGCGCGAGAAGTGGCTGCTGACCATCGCCGGTTCGGTGGTGCGCTATCGCAAGCGGGTGCGGATGTTCGACCGGGTCGAGATGCGCTCGCGGATGATCGGCTGGGACGACAAGTTCGTCTATCTGGAACACTCGATGTGGCACCGGGGCGATTGCACCTCGCACCTCGTGGTGCGGATGGCCTTCACCGATTCCCGCGGGCTGGTGCGGATGGACAGGGTGAGCGCGGTGGTCGGCCTGCCGCCCTCGCCGCAACTGCCGGACTGGATCCGGATGTGGATCGTGGCCGAAGATGCCCGGCCATGGCCGCCGATGCAGGACGCGGCCCGACGCGCTTGAGTCCCGTGGCCGCCCGGGCCGGTTTGGCCCATTGCTGCCCCCGGACCCTTCGTCATAGTCCGCAACGGGCAAGTCGCAGGGTGGTCATGGGTGACGGACGCAGCGGCGGCGGATCTGGGGCTGGTACTTCTTCGACTGGGCCAGCCAGCCCTACAACACCCTGCTCATCACCTTCATCTTCGGTCCCTACATCAGCGGTTTGCTGGGCGACGGCACGGCGGCGCAGGCGGCCTGGGGCTATGGGCTCGGCCGGGGCATGGTCATCGCCGTCCTGGCACCGCTTCTGGGCATCGCCGACCGCACCGGCCCGCATGTGCGGATGCGCTTCATCGGGCTTTTCTCGGTGCTGTACGTGATCGGCGCCTGGGCGCTGTGGTACACGGCGCCGGGCAGCTTCGACCTTCCCCTGACCCTGGCCTTCTTCGGGCTTGGCCTGATCGGGATGGAGATGGCGACGATCTTCACCAACGCAATCCTGCCCGAACTGGGCAGCCGGGACGAGATCGGGCGCCTGTCCGGGCGGGGATGGGCGTTCGGCAACCTCGGCGGCTTCGTCGCGCTGGTCCTGACCCTGCTGTTCTTCGCGGAAAGCGGTCAGAGCGGCCGGACCCTGATCGGGATTGCGCCGATCCTGGGCCTGGATCCGGCCACCCGCGAAGGCACGCGGGCGGTCGGACCCATTACCGCGATCTGGTACATCCTGTTCATGCTGCCGTTCTTCGCCTGGATCCCGGCTCCGGCCGGTCTCGGCGATGCCGCCTGGGCAGCGGCGCGGCTGGCCCTGCCAGACCTGAAGGACGCGGTCCGCGATCTCCGCCGCCGGCCGAGCCTGTCGGCCTTCCTGCTGTCGTCGATGTTCTACCGAGACGCGCTGAACGGGCTTTACACCTTCGGCGGCATCTATGCCGCCGGCGTGCTGGGCTGGAGCGTGGTCGAGGTGGGCATCTTCGGCATCGTCGCGGTGGTCGCGGCCACCGTGGCCAGCTGGTTCGGCGCGGAATGGGATGCCCGGCTTGGCGCAAAGCCGGTGATTGTCGGATCGGTGTTGCTGCTCTGCACGGTCACGTTGGCAACGATCACAATCTCGCCATCCAGCGCCTTCGGCATCGCCGTTGCGCCGGGCAGTCCGGTCCCGAACATCGCCTTCTTCGTCATGGGTGCCCTGATCGGGGCCACCGGCAGCACGCTTCAGGCATCGTCGCGCAGCCTGATGGTGGTACAGGCAAATCCGCAGCGGATCACCCAGGGCTTCGGGCTCTATGCCCTGTCGGGAAAGGCCACGGCCTTCCTCGCGCCCTTCGCCGTTGCGGTGGCGACCGACCGCTCGGGCACCCAGCAGTTCGGAATCCTGCCGATCGTCGGTCTTTTCCTTGTCGGGCTCGTCCTGCTAGTCTGGGTGCGAGCAGAAGGGGACACGCCAAGATGACCCGCCTAGGAACCGCCCTCGTCCTTGCAGGGCTAGCGCTGGCCGGCGCCGCGCAGGCCGAAACCAGGGCCTATCAGTTGTTCGGCGCCGAGAAGGCGGGATCGGCGAACCGTCCGGACCCGATCGGAAGCTATGCCAAGGGCTGCGCCGCCGGGATGGTCGAACTGCCCGAGACCGGCCCGACCTGGCAGGCAATGCGGCTGTCGCGGAACCGCAACTGGGGCCATCCCGAGGCGATCGCCTTCATCAAGCGGCTGAGCGCCTATGCGTCGACCCAGCCGGGATGGAAGGGGCTTTATATCGGCGACATCGGCCAGCCGCGCGGCGGGCCGATGCTGTCGGGCCATGCCAGCCACCAGATCGGCCTGGACATCGACATCTGGCTGCTGCCGCCGAGGTCTTTGGCGCTGAGCCCGGCCGAGCGCGAGGCGATCGGGTCGCCGTCGGTCCGGTCGGCAGACCAGCGTCGCGTGACCAGCGCGTGGACACCGCAGCACGCGGCGATCCTGGAAGCCGCGGCGCGCGATCCGGCGGTCGACCGGATCTTCATCACGCCGCCGGCCAAGATCGCCATGTGTAACTCCCGCGGCCGCGGCGACGACAAGTGGCTGCAGAAGATCCGTCCGCTCTATGGCCATGACAGCCATTTCCATGTCCGGCTGAAATGCCCCGAGGGCAGCCGGTACTGCGTGACCCAGTCCCCCACGGTCGCGGACCTGTCGAAGGGCGGCAGCGGCTGCGACGAGACCCTGACCTGGTGGGTGACGGATTATCTCAACCCGCCCAAGACCGCCGAACCCGCCAAACCGGCCCCGAAGGAACGCGGGCCCAAGGACTTCACCCTCGCCGATCTGCCGAACGAATGCCGCGCCGTCCTTACCGCGCCCTGATCGCCATCGCCCTTCTGGGATTGGCGCCGGCCTCGGGGGCAGTACCGCAGGCCCTGGACCTGGTCGGGAGCCATTTCTGGCAAGGCGGCGGGCAGGACCGCTTCGGCGGCTTTTCGGCGATCGAGGTCGATGCCGACGGGCGGTCCTTCGTGTCGATTTCGGACCGGGGCTGGATCGTCCGTGGCACGTTGCTGCGCGATTCCGAGGGACGCATCACCGGCGTCGACTCCGGGCCGGTCGAGGTTCTGGTCAGTGCCCGAACCGGCAAGCCGCTGCCGCCCTATTACGCCAATGCCGAAGGCATGGCGATGACGCCAGACGGACGGATCTATCTTTCGTTCGAAGGCTACCACCGGCTTTCGGTGATCGCACCGGGTGAGTCCGCCGTTCGCGTGCTTCCTCCCCCGCCTGAATTCAAGAACTTCCAAGACAATTCCGGGCTCGAGTCATTGACGCTCGATCCGCAGGGCCGGCCAATCGGGATTCTCGAGCGCTCAGGCGATCTGAGCCGTCCCTTCCCGATCTACCGGCTCGAGAAGGACGGCCGCTGGACCCGGCCCTATACCCTGCCCCGGGTGCCGCCCTTCCTGCCGGTCGGCGCCGACACCGGTCCCGACGGACGGCTCTACATCCTTGAACGTCACTTCGGCGGGATCGGCTTCCAGACCCGGGTGCGCAGCTTCGCCTTCGGCGCCGACGGGCTGGAGGACGAGCGCATCCTGCTGGAAACGCCGCTGGGGCGGCACGACAATCTGGAAGGGATCTCGGTCTGGCGCGACGGCACCGGCGCGATCCGCCTGACGATGATATCGGATGACAATCTCAACATGTTCCAGCGCACCGAGATCGCGGAGTACCGGATCGATCCCTCGACGGCCCCCTGAATTCCGTGCAACCCCGCTTCTTCCATCCGGTCTTGCTTGTGCCACGGCGCGTCACTCGTGCCGGGCCTTGATTCCGGATGCCCCTTCGGCTAGGTCGCGGCGTCCCGCCCGGAAAGCCGGCCCGGGGCCAAGTCTCCGCAACCTTGTGAAAACGGAATCCGATCCATGTCCTTCCGGCTTCTGCCCGGCATCCTTGCCATGGCGGCGATTGTCGTCACATCGAACATCCTGGTCCAGTTCCTGCTGGGGTCCTGGCTGACCTGGGGGGCGCTGACCTATCCCTTCGCCTTTCTCGTCACCGACATCGTCAACCGGTTGCAGGGGCCCCGCGCCGCGCGGCAGGTGGTGGCGGCCGGCTTCGCGGTAGGCGTCTTCTGCTCGCTGGTGGGCACGCAGATCGAGGGCGAATTCGGACCGCTGGTCACGCCGCGGATCGCCATCGGCTCGGGTCTGGCCTTCCTGACCGCGCAGCTGCTCGACGTGACCGTGTTCAACCGGCTGCGCCGCGGCGCCTGGTGGCGGGCACCCATCCTTGCCACGCTGGCGGGGTCGGTGCTGGACACCACCGTGTTCTTCTCGGTCGCCTTCTCGGCCACCCTGGCATTCATCCACCCCGCCACCGACGTCGCCTGGGCCAACGCGGCGCTGCCGCTGCTGGGACAGGGGCCGGTGGTGCCGCTCTGGGTGTCGCTGGCGGTGGCGGATTTCGGGGTGAAGCTGGCGATCGCGGTGGTGGCGTTGATCCCGTTCCGGTTGATCGTTGCCCGGGCAATGACCCGCCCCGTATGATCCTCCGGACGCGCGGCGGGGCGCGGATTCAGCCCTGCCGAATTTTTCCGCTCTGTTCACGATGTCGGCGGAATCCCCCGGTCGGGCGGGAATGCTCACCGTCATTTTAATTTGACATTCACCAGAGCGGTGGCACCCTGAACTCAGGATGCAACAAACGGAAGGAGGTGATCCAGTGTCTAGAGAGGTACTGGAGTGCGGCATCGGTAAGGTTCGGGGGGATCGCCCCTAGGGGGATTTCCGGCGCTCTGGCGTCATTCGAACCGGACGGAGGTCCTGAACCGACCCCCTCCTGTCGTCTCGGAAGGGTCGCCTAACCGGCGGCCCTTTCTTCATTTTTCCGCGCCCTGCGCAATCCTGCGAGGCAATTGCGGCGCTGCGCGATCCGGCGAATTGCCGAGCGTCCCGGCATCGCCTATGGCTTCCAAAGCCACCGGGGGCGGAGATGCTCAGGATCGACGACACGATCACCCTTCAGGACTGGGAACTGACCGAACAGTTCATCCGGGCGTCGGGTCCGGGCGGCCAGAATGTGAACAAAGTCGCGACGGCGGTCGAGCTGCGCTTCGAGGCCGCGCGCAGTCCCAGCCTGACGGACGCGCTGAAGGCGCGGCTGAAACGGCTGGCGGGGCGGCGCTGGACCGAGGAAGGCGCGATCGTCCTGAAGGTGGACGAGACCCGCAGCCAGGCCCGCAACCGCGAGATCGCCCGTGACAGGCTGGCCGAACTGATCCGTGCGGCCGCCGTGGTGCCGAAGCGCCGTCGCCCGACCCGGCCCACCGCCGGCAGCATCCGGCGGCGTCTGGCCGGTAAGACCCAACGGGGCGAGGTGAAGGCCCTGCGCGGCAAGGTCGACGACGATGTGTGAATCGCAATACGCGTCGATCCGGTGCCTGGCGTGACCGGAACGTCCCCCGCAGCGGCGGTCGCACTGGCGGCGGCCGCATGGACGGCGCCCGACGCGCCCGTCCGGCAAGTTGGATTCGGTCCGACGGCGGTCTTCGAGCTGCGCCGCGGCGACGGCAGGCCGGTCGCGCTTCGGATCCATCCCGCGGGGGCGGGGGACACCACGATCGCCATCCAGCGCTGGACAGAGAGTCTTGCCGACGCCGGCTTCGCCTGTCCCTGGCCGCAACGCACCCACGAGGGGGCGCTGGTGCTTGAGCTTCCGGGCGGTGTCGTCGCGAGTGCCGTGCAATGGCTTGCGGGGCCGCTGCGTCCCGTTTCGCCCGGCGATCTGCACGCGGCCGCCTCCCTTCTGGCCGATCTGCACCTGACCTCGGACGCCGTCGCCCCCTCGGGTCTGAACCTGCCGGTGCCCGACCTGCGCGGGCCGGCGGCACCAGGCGGCCGGCGACATGCGGACAGGGCGTTGCTGTCGGCCGCAGCGCAACAGGCGGCCGCCCTGCTGGAGGGTCTTCCGGCGGGCTGGCGGGGCCCGATCCACGGCGATGCGCGGGCAGCCCGGTTCGTTTCGGCCGGGCGGAACCTTTTTCTGACCGGCTTCGGCCAAGGCTGCATCGGGCCGCGCACAAGAGACCTTGCCGACCTGATCCTGTCGCAGGCAGACCTCACCAATCTTGCCGGGCGGCGAACGGCGGTCTGGACGGGATACCGGGACGGTGGCGGGCCATTGCCTCCCGAAGCCGGCGCCGCACTGGACGCATCCCTTCTGCTGGCGGCAATCGCCCGAGCCGGAACCGCGCCAGATCCGGAAGTCCGGACGCGGTTCCTGCAGGTCGCGCGGACGCTTGCCGGGCGGACATCCACCGCCAGGCCGGGAATTGACGATCACGTGGTTTAACGGCATTGCCGGAATCCGCAAGGGCCGAAACAATCCTGGCGCGTGCTGTTCAATTAGCCGGCAATGCGGCGTGGATAGTCCTGGCATCAAGTTCGGTCTTGTGAATTCGACTCGCGTCAACCAGAATGCAATTGAATTCGACAACGATCCATCACATCTGATACCTGTCGGTGTGAATGGACACAGAAACTTAGGACAAACAAAATGGCCGAGGTCGAGCTGACTACACTTTCCCTTGAGGAACTCAAATCGCTGCAGGGCCGCGTCGCCCGGGCAATCGACACCTACGAGGATCGCCGGCGGCGCGAAGCCTTGAGCGTGGTGGAAGCGAAGGCGAAGGAGATGGGGTTTTCGCTCGGCGATCTCTATGCCGCATCGAAACAGTCGAACGCGCCGCGTCCCGCGAAATTCCGCCACCCGGAAAATCCCGACCTGACCTGGAGCGGCCGGGGCCGTCAGCCCCAGTGGTACAAGGACGCGATCGAGGCCGGGGCCTCGCCGGATGATTTCATGATCTGACGGCAGCCGGAATGGCGGTCAGACGATCACGTCGGCCGCAACCTGGCGGCCGAGGCTGAAGGCGCGCTTGTAGCGCGCCACCTCGTCCGCCGGGCCCATCGCCTTGTTCGGGTTGTCGCTGAGTTTCACCGTCGGACGGCCATTGGCGCTGACCGCCTTGCAAACCAGCGAGAACGGGGCCAGTGCGTCGCCCGCGACCAGCCCGCGGAAGTCGTTCGTCAGCAGGGTTCCCCAGCCGAACGACACCCGGACCCGACCCTTGAAGCGGGCCTGAAGCTCCAGCATCTTGGCCACGTCCAGCCCGTCCGAGAAGATCACCAGCTTGGTGGTGGGATCCTCGCCGCGGCGGCGCCACCAGTCGATCGCGATCTCGGCCCCTTCCGCGGGATCGCCGCTGTCGATCCGGATCCCGGTCCAACCGGCCAGCCAGTCCGGTGCGTTCTCAAGGAAATGCCGCGTTCCGTAGGTATCGGGCAGGATGATCCTGAGATTGCCGTCATGCTCCTCATGCCAGTCGGCCAGCACCCTGTAGGGCGCGGCGCGCAATTCCTCGTCGCTGTCGGCCAGTGCGGAATAGACCATGGGCAGCTCGTGGGCATTGGTGCCGATGGCCTCGATGTCGCGGCGCATGGCGATCAGGCAATTGGAAGTCCCGACGAAACTGTCCCCAAGTCCCTCGATCATCGCCTGCACGCACCAGTCCTGCCACAGGAAGGAATGCCGCCGGCGGGTGCCGAAATCCGCGATCCGGAGCGTCGGGTCCTGCCGCAGGCGTTCGACCTTTTCCCACAGCTTGGTCATCGCCCTAGCGTAAAGGACCTGCAACTCGAACCGGCCCATGCCGTTCAGGACGGCCCGGCTGCGCAGTTCCATCAGCACGGCCAGGGCGGGAATCTCCCACAGCATGACTTCGTGCCAGCGGCCCTCGAAGGTCAGCTCGTACTGGCCGTCTCGCTTTTCAAGGTGATAGGCCGGAAAGCGGAAATTCTCGAACCACTCCATGAAGTCGGGACGGAACATCTGCCGCTTGCCATAGAAGGTGTTGCCGCGAAGGAAGGTTGATTCCCCCCGGCTCAGCCGCAACGACCGGATATGGTCGAGCTGCTCGCGCAATTCGCCTTCGTCGATCAGATCGGCCAGTCGGATGCGGGTGGTCCGGTTGATCAGGCTGAAGGCGACCTGGGTCTCTGCCTTGTTGCGGAAGATCGACTGGCACATCAGCAACTTGTAGAAGTCGGTGTCGATGAGCGACCGGATGATCGGGTCGATCTTCCATTTGTGGTTATGGACGCGGGTGGCGATGTCCACGGACGGCTCCGATCTGCAGCTGCAACCCGGCCAGCCTAAGCGGCAGATCCCGGCTTTGGAAACAGGCTATTCCTCGCGGACACCGTGGGCGGCAAAATTCTGGTGTGCGGTGGCAAGCGAACCGTCCAGGTCTATCGACCGGCAAAGTTCCGGCATCACCACGGCCCGGAAGCCCAGCCGGGCGGCATCCACCGCGGAATGGTGGACGCAGAAGTCCAGCGCCAGCCCGACGAAGTACAGGTCCTCCACCCCGCGGGTGTGCAGATAGCCTTCAAGCCCGGTGGGCGTGGTGCGGTCGTTCTCGAAGAACGCCGAATAGCTGTCGATCATGGTCCGGAAGCCCTTGCGGATGATCGCCTCGGCCCGGTCGGTATCGAGATCGGGATGGAACCGCGCCCCCGGCGATCCCTGCACGCAGTGGTCGGGCCACAGCACCTGCGTGCCGTAGTGCAGTTCGACCGTGCCATAGGGATCGCGATCCGCGTATTCCGAGGCGAACGACGAATGCCGCGCCGGATGCCAGTCCTGGGACAGCACCACCACCTGGAACTCGCGCATCAGCCGGTTGATCGGGGCGACCACCTGACTGCCCCCCGGCACCGGAAGGGCGCCGCCCTCGCAGAAGTCATTCTGCACGTCGATCACGATCAGAGCGTCGGATCTGGGCCGCATCGCATCCTCCATCTTCGCCGGACGTTGGTATGAACGCCCCGTGTATGCGTCAACATCCTCGATGGTCCTGCCCCGTGCCCAAGCAGGGTCGCAGGTGTCCCTCCGCGCCTTCTGCCCGATCCTGGGGCGTTTCCGGTGGCCGCGGGGCTTGGCGACGCCCGCCGGGTGGGGTAGGGCGCGGGCCATGTTCACCATCGCCGCGCTCTATCATTTCACCCGTTTCGACGACCCGGCCGCGCTGAAGCCGCCGCTGGCGAAACTGTGCTGTGGCAGGGGCGTGACCGGCACGCTGCTGCTGGCGCCCGAAGGGATCAACGGCACCATCGCGGGCACGCGCGCGGCGATCGACACGGTACTGGCGCATCTGCGCGCCCTGCCCGGCTGTGCCGGGCTGGACTGGAAGGAAAGCACTGCCAGCGCCCAACCCTTCGGCCGCATGAAGGTGCGCCTGAAGCGCGAGATCGTGACCATGGGCCAGCCCCAGGTGGATCCGACCGCCGGCACCGGCCAGTATGTCGCCCCCGAGGATTGGAACGCCCTGATCGCGGCACCGGACGTGGCGGTGATCGACACCCGCAACGATTACGAGGTCGCCATCGGCCGCTTCGCCGGCGCCGTCGACCCCGGCACCGACAGCTTCCGCGACTTTCCCGCCTGGTGGGAGGCGAACCGCGACCGCTTCAAGGGCAAGCGCATCGCCATGTACTGCACCGGCGGGATCCGCTGCGAGAAATCCACCAACTACCTGATCGGCCAGGGCGTGGCCGAGGTCCTCCACCTGAAGGGCGGGATCCTGAAATACCTCGAGCAGGTGCCGGCGGACCAGAGCCTGTGGCAGGGCGACTGCTTCGTCTTCGACGGCCGCGTGTCGGTCGGGCACGGGCTGGCGGAAGGGCCGCATATCCTGTGCCATGCCTGCCGCCGGCCGATCCTTCCCGACGATCGGACCCGGCCGGAGTACGAGGAAGGCGTCGCCTGCCACCTGTGCGCGGCCGAGACCTCGGCCGAGGACAAGGCGCGCTTCCGGGAACGCCAGAAGCAGATCGCGCTGGCACGGGCGCGGGGCGAGCGCCATCTTGGCCGGCTGGATTTCGAGGGCTGAACCCGGAGCATCTGCGCCCAGGGGCTTCGGGTCGCAGGCCGGAACCGACGCGAGCGCTAACACCGCGATGGCAACTGCCGGCGCCAGCGACTATATCGCACTCCAGACCATCCGGAGGTGCCGTCCATGACCCGTCCCAAGCCCGTCGTCCTGTGCATTCTCGATGGCTGGGGCCTGCGCGAGGACACGACCGCCAACGCCCCCGCGCTGGCCGATACGCCGACCTTCGACCGGATCATGGCGACCTGCGCCCATGCGCAGCTGATCACCCACGGGCCCGACGTGGGCCTGCCCACCGGCCAGATGGGTAATTCCGAGGTCGGCCACACCAATATTGGCGCCGGCCGCGTCGTCGCCATGGATCTGGGCCAGATCGACCTGGCTATCGAGACCGGCAGCTTCTTCGAGGAAGCCGCCCTGATGGACTTTATCGCCACGCTGAAGGATTCGGGCGGCACCGCCCATCTGATGGGCGTTGTGTCCGACGGCGGCGTGCATGGCCACATCACCCATGTCCTCGCCGCCGCTCGGGCCATCGCCGGCGCCGGGGTGCCGGTGGCGATCCACGCGATCACCGACGGCCGCGACGTGGCGCCCAGTTCGGCCGCGGATTTCGTCGCCGCGATGCTGCCCGGACTGGCGCCGGGCGTGACCATCGCCACGGTGATCGGCCGCTATTACGCCATGGACCGCGACAATCGCTGGGAACGGGTGCAGACCGCCTATGACGCCATGGTCCGGGGCAAGGGCGCCGCGACCGCGCCCGACCCGGTGACCGCGGTGACCCAGTCCTATGCGGCCGGGGCGACCGACGAATTCATCCCCGCCACGGTGATCGGCAGCTTTGCCGGCGCGAAGGACGGCGACGGTTTCTTTTGCCTGAACTTCCGCGGCGACCGCGCGCGCGAGATCCTGCGCGCCATCGGCCAGCCCGATTTCACTTCCTTCGACGTCTCCGGCCGCCCGGCCTGGGCCGCGCTTCTGGGCATGGTCGAATATTCCGACGCCCACAACGCCTGGTTCGCTACGGTCTTCCCCAAGCGCGAGATCGTCAACACGCTGGGCGAATGGGTGGCCAAGCACCACATGACCCAGTTCCGCGTCGCCGAGACCGAGAAATACCCGCACGTCACCTTCTTCCTCAACGGCGGCAAGGAGACCCCCGAGGAAGGCGAGGACCGCACGATGCCGCCCTCGCCCAAGGTCGCGACCTATGATCTGGCCCCGGAAATGTCCGCGGCCCAGGTGACCGACGCCTTCGTCGGCGCGATCGAGGCCGGCTATGACCTGATCGTCACCAACTACGCCAACCCCGACATGGTGGGACACACCGGCGATCTGGCCGCCGCCATGAAGGCCTGCGAGGCGGTCGACCGTGGCCTTGCCGCGGTCACCGCCGCGCTCGAGAAGGCCGGTGGCGCGATGATCCTGACAGCCGACCACGGCAACTGCGAGACCATGGTCGACCCCGAGACCGGCGGCCCGCACACCGCGCATACCCTGAACCCGGTCCCGGTGGCGTTGATCGGCGGGCCGAAGGGCGTCAGCCTGCGCAACGGCCGGCTGGCCGACCTTGCGCCCACGCTGCTCGACCTGATGGAACTGCCGCAGCCCCCCGAGATGACCGGCAAGACCCTGATCGTCCGCTGAACGCCCGTCGGGCGTCGGCCGAACCCCGGGCCAGCGGCGGTCGGCCGTTCACCGCCGGCGTAACAGCGCGCACAAACGCGCGACCGGACGCGCAACCCACTGGCGCCCGGCGCGGGGACGCGATTTAACTGTGCACCGGACATGATGGGGCGATGCCGGCCTTGAGATGCGAAAGGACAGACGCGCGATGAGAGCATTCGTGATGGCCGCCGCCGGCGGAACCCTGGCCGGGGCGCTGCTGACGACCCAGCTTGCCGGCCCCCTGCTCGCGCAGGAGCAGGAAGACAACAAGACGGTCTACGAACAGCTCGACCTCTTCGGCGACATCTTCGAACGGATCCGCGCCCAGTATGTCGAGGAAGTGGAATCCGACGAACTGATCGAGGCGGCGATCAACGGGATGCTCACCTCGCTCGACCCGCATTCGAGCTACCTTTCGCCCGATGACGCCGATGACATGCGGGTGCAGACCCGCGGCGAATTCGGCGGGCTGGGGATCGAGGTCACCCAGGAGAACGGCTTCGTCAAGGTGGTCTCGCCCATGGACGACACCCCGGCGGCCGAAGCCGGCATCGAGTCGGGCGACTTCATCACCCATGTGGACGGCGAAAGCGTGCTGGGCCTGACGCTCGATCAGGCCGTCGACCTGATGCGCGGCCCGGTCGGGTCCGAGATCGTCGTGACCATCGTCCGCGAAGGCAAGGAAGAACCCTTCGACGTCACCATCGTGCGCGACACGATCAAGCTGACCGCGGTGCGCACCCGGGTCGAAGGCAACACCATCGTCCTGCGGGTGACCACCTTCAACGACCAGACCTATCCGAACCTCGAATCCGGCTTCAAGGAAGCGGTCGAGCAGATCGGCGGTCTGGACAAGGTGTCGGGCATCGTGCTCGACCTCAGGAACAACCCCGGCGGCCTGCTGACCCAGGCGATCCGGGTGTCCGACGCGTTCCTGAACGAGGGCGAGATCGTCTCGACCCGCGGCCGGAACGTGCAGGACAGCGAACGCTACAACGCCACCGAAGGCGACCTGACCGAAGGCAAGCCCATCGTGGTTCTGATCAACGGCGGTTCGGCCTCGGCCTCGGAGATCGTCGCGGGGGCGCTGCAGGACCACAACCGCGCCATCCTCGTCGGCACCAAGAGCTTCGGCAAGGGCTCGGTCCAGACCGTCATGCCGCTGCGCGGCGATGGCGCGATGCGGCTGACCACGGCGCGCTACTACACGCCGTCGGGCCGGTCGATCCAGGCCCTGGGTGTGGCGCCCGACATCATCGTCGAGCAGCCCGAACAGATCGCCGCCGCAACGCCCGAGGGCGAGGATGCCGCCGATACGGCGAAAACCCCGACCATGCGGACCGAGGACGACCTGCGCGGGCGCCTCGAGAACGACGCGGTCAGCGAGGACGAGCTGAAGCAGCTCGAGGAAGAGGAAGCCCGCGCAAAGTCCGCGGCGGAACTGCGCAAGGAAGATTACCAGCTGGCCTATGCCATCGACATCCTGAGCGGCCTGTCGGTGCTGAGTGCGTCGAAATAGGCTTTCGCCCGCGGCGGAAGCGTCGGCCAATCGCCCCCTGACCGGCCCCGCGGGCCGGATCTAGGGCCGACGCGTGCTGCGCGCGACGGCCCTCAGCCTTGCCCTCGGCGCCGCCGGCGCCTGGGCTGCCTGGAGCATCGGCGCCCCGGCCCCCTTCCTGACCGGGCCGGCGCTGGTGGTGTCGCTGGCTGCGGTTGCCGGCCTGCGCTGCGCCCTGCCGACTTTCCTGCGCGATCTCTGCTTCCTGCTGGTCGGGCTGGGCCTTGGCGCCGGGGTCACGCCCGAGGTTCTGGCCGGCGCCCTCGACTGGCCGGTCAGCCTGATCGCCATGGCCCTGTCGGTACTGGTGATCCTGTTCGGCGGCGCCGCGGTGCTTCGGCGCGTCTTCGGTTGCGACCCGAAGACCGCGCTGCTGGCCGCCACGCCGGGGCACATGAGCTTCGTGCTGGGGCTCAGCCTCGACACCGGCGGCGATGTGGGGCGGATCGCGGTGATCCAGTCCCTCCGGGTTTTGATGCTGACCCTGCTGGTCCCCGCCGCGGTGGCGCTGATCCCGCACGAGGCGCCGCCGGTCGCCGTCCTTGCCCATCCCGCGTTGGCACCGCTGCACCTGGCGCTCCTGGCCGCTGCCGCGCTGGCTCTGGGCCGGGGCTTCCAGCGGCTGAAGGTGCCGGCGGCCTTCCTGATCGCCGGCATGGTGCTGTCCACCCTCGGCCACGCCACCGGCCTGACCCCGGGCCGGGTGCCGCCGGCGATCTCGACCGCCGCCTTTGTCACCATGGGCACGATCATCGGCACCCGCTTCGCTGGTATCACGCCGCGCCAGATCCTTGCCGACGGCGCCGCCGCCCTGGCCCTGACCGCCGGCGGATTCGCCGTGGCGGCCGCGGCCAGCCTTGCGGTCACCGCCCTGGTCGGGCTGCCGTTCAAGGACGTGCTGATGGCGCTGGTGCCCGGCGGGCTTGAAACCATGATCGCCATCGCCGGGGTGCTGGGGGGCGACCCGACCTTCGTCGGTTTCCACCACCTGGCGCGGATCTTCCTGCTGTCGACGCTGGTGCCGATGGTGCTGGCGCGCCTGTCCCGCGACCCTGTGCCCTGAGTCCCGGCTTCCGGGCGCCGCCTTCCGCCTTGCCGCCCCTGCCGCGCGACTCCATAGTCCGGCCATGCCGATCCGCCTGCCCTGCCGCATCGAACTTGCCGACGAATCCCGGACCCTGCGCCTTGCCCGGGCCATGGCGCCGCTGCTAGGCGCGGGGGACGTGCTGGCGCTGAGGGGCGAGATCGGCGCGGGCAAGAGCTTCTTCGCCCGCGCGCTGATCAAGACCCGTCTGGCCGCGTCCGGGCGGGACGAGGACGTGCCTTCGCCCACCTTCACCCTGGTGCAGACTTATCGCGCCGGCGATCTGGAGATCTGGCACAGCGACCTGTACCGCCTGACCGATCCGGACGAGGTGTTCGAACTGGGCCTCGACGAGGCCTTCGCCAGCGCGCTCTGCCTGATCGAATGGCCCGACCGCCTGGGTCCGGCCCTGCCCGCCGGGGCGCTGGTGCTGGACTTCGCCCCCGGCGCCGACGACGGCGCCCGCATCCTCACCCTGTCCTCGGCCGAACCGGGCTGGGCCGGGCGGCTGGAGGCCATCCTCGCTGCGCAGGACCTGGTCGATGCCTGATCTTGTCGACGCCGATTTCCTCGTCGCCACCGGCTGGGGCGAGGCTGCCGCGGCGCCCCTTGCCGGGGATGCCTCGGCGCGGTCCTATCAGCGGCTGACCCGCGCCGATGGCGCGACCGCGGTGCTGATGCGGGCCGGGCCCGACGACAGCACGCCGCGCTTCCTGACCATCGCCCATCACCTGACCATGCTCGGCTTCTCGGCGCCCGAGGTCCTGGCCGGGGACCCCCACGAAGGGCGGCTGTTGCTGGAGGATCTGGGCGACGGGGTCTTCGCCCGGCTGGTCGAGGCCGATCCCGCGGCCGAGGCGCCGCTCTATGCCGAGGCGGCGGCCTTTCTGGCCGCCCTGCATCGCCACCCGGCGCCCTCCGGCCTGCCCGCCCAGACCCCCGCCGCGCTGGCCGAGGCGATCGCGCCGGTGGCGGACTGGTATCTGGGCCAGGGCCGGCCCCAGCCGGCGGCCGCGGCCGCATTGGCCGGGGCGCTGGAACCGGCGCTGGCCGCGCTCCTTCCGGCGCCGCGGCCGGTTCTGGTGCATCGCGACTTCCATGCCGAGAACCTGATCTGGCTGCCGGACCGCGCCGGCCCCGCCCGGGTCGGGCTGCTGGATTTCCAGGACGCGCTGGCCGGGCACCCGGCCTATGACCTCGTCTCGCTTCTCGAGGATGCCCGCCGCGACCTCGGCCCCGGCATCCGCGCCGCCACGGTGGCGCAATACGCGGGCCTGAGCGGCACCGACCCGGCCACGCTGGACGCCGCGATGGCGACGCTGGGGGCCCAGCGCAACCTGCGCATCCTCGGGATCTTCGCGCGGCTCTCGCTGGCGGCGGGCAAGCCGCGCTATGTCGGCCTGATCCCGCGGGTCTGGGCGCATCTCCAAGGCGATCTGGCCCATCCTGCTCTTGCCCCTCTGGCTGCGGCCGTGGCGCGGACCCTGCCCGACCCCTCCCCCGACCAGCTGAAGGACCTCGCGGACCGATGCGGCACGATCCCGGCGCCATAATGCTGTTCGCAGCCGGGTTCGGCACCCGCATGGGTGCGCTGACCCAGGCCCGGCCGAAGCCGCTGATCCAGGTCGCGGGCCGGTCGCTGCTGGACCACGCGCTGGATCTGGCCGCGGGCGCCGGCATCCCGCGCCGGGTCGTCAACGCCCATTACCTGGCCGAGCAGGTGGTGGCGCATCTGGACGGCAGCGGCATCGCCGTTTCGGTCGAGTCGCCCGAGATCCTCGAAACCGGCGGCGGCCTGCGCGCGGCGCTGCCGCTGCTGGGGCCGGGGGCGGTATTCACCCTGAACACCGACGCGGTCTGGACCGGGCCGAACCCGCTGGTGACCCTGACCGAGGCCTGGGATCCTTCGCGGATGGATGCGCTGCTGCTGCTGATCCCCGCCGGGCACGCCCGCGGCCACAGCGGCGCCGGTGATTTCACCCTGTCCCCGGACGGGCGAATCGAACGCGGGCCCGGCCTCGTCTATACCGGCGCCCAGATCCTGAACCCCGAAGGGCTGGAGGCGATCCCCGAGACGGTGTTCTCGCTCAACCGGCTGTGGGACCGAATCGGGGCCGACGCGCGGTTGTGCGGCGTGGTCCATCGCGGCGGCTGGTGCGACGTCGGCC
>JBGAOK010000028.1:0-33585 GCA_044221805.1 Meridianimarinicoccus sp. | reverse complement strand
GGGGCTCGAGCCGGCCAACCGCCTCGGCCCCCAGGGCAGCGCCGGAAGTCCGATGATTGTCCGATGCTTTTCCGATGCCTTTCCGACGCCGGAACTCAGCCCGACCGAGGCCCCGAGATGAGATCCCCCTTCGACCCCGACGACAGCCTGACCCCGGACGAGCTGCAGGCCGAAAAGACCCTGCCGCGCCCGAACTGGGGGACGATGGACGAGGAACCCCGCGTCGACTACCGCATCCACCCGGCCAGCCGGGTGCTGGTCCGCGGCCCGTGGGAAATGGCGGCGAGCTGCCTGATCGGCCTCGGCGTGGTGATGCTGATGCAGCCCTTCTCGATCTGGGCCTTCGGCTGGTCGTTCCTGGTGACGCTGACGGGGACGGTCATGTTCATCGTTGTCAGCCACTTCCCGGACTGAGGGGGGACGCGCCATGACGGTCATGTCCGCTCGCAAGCGCATCGGTCTTGTCGCCCATGATTGCAAGAAGGACGCCATGGTCGCCTGGGCGATACGCCATCGCGACCGGCTCGCCGCGGCCGATCTCTGGGGCACCGGCACCACCGGCGGGCGCATCGCCGCGGCCACTGGTCTCGCCATCACCCGGCTGAAAAGCGGCCCTCTGGGCGGCGACCAGCAACTGGGCGCGATGATCGCGGAAGGAAGGCTCGACATCCTGTTCTTCTTCACCGACCCGCTCGCCGCGATGCCCCATGACGTAGACGTCAAGGCGCTGCTCAGGATCTCGACCCTGACCCAGACGGTCATCGCCTGCAACGAGGCGACGGCAGATTTCGTCGTTGAATCAACGCTGTTCGACCAGCCGTACCGATCCGAGAGCGAACCCGATGGCTGAGATCGCGATCCGCAACCTGCGCAAGGAATTCGGCAGCTTCACCGCGGTGCAGTCCTCGACCTTCACCATCGGGAATGGCGAGTTCTTCATGCTGCTCGGCCCCTCGGGCTGCGGCAAGACCACCACGCTCCGGATGATCGCCGGGCTGGAACTGCCCACGGGCGGCGAGATCCTGATGGATGGCGAGGACGTGGCCAGCCGTCCCGCCAGCCAGCGCGACATCGCCTTCGTGTTCCAGATGTTCGCGCTTTATCCGCACCTGAACGTGCGCCGGAACATCGCCTATCCGCTGGTCTCCCAGGGCGTGCCGCGGGACGAGGTCCGGACCCGGGTCGAGGAGGTCGGCCGCATCCTCGGCATCACGAAGATGCTGGACCGGCCGGTCGGCGGCCTTTCGGGCGGCGACCGCCAGCGGGTTGCGCTGGGGCGGGCCATCGTGCGCCAGCCCAAGGCCTTCCTGATGGACGAACCCCTTGGCGCGCTCGACGCCGAATTCCGCGAGCACATGGCCGAGGAGCTGCGCGCGCTGCACGACCGGATGGGGGCGACCACGGTCTATGTCACCCACGACCAGCTGGAAGCGATGCAGATGGGCGACAAGATCGTGGTGATGAACCATGGCGTGGTCGAGCAGTTCGGCCTGCCGCAGGACATCTACGACTGGCCCGCAACCCTGTTCGTGGCCGATTTCATCGGCTCGCCGGCGATGAACTTCCTGCCCTTCACCGGCACGGTGGGGCCGGGCACCGATCAGGTGGTGCTCGACGGTGTGGCGCTGCGGGTGCCGGTCCAGCGCGACCAGGCCGCCGGGCGTCTGGTGTTCGGCATCCGGCCCGAACACATCGCGCTCGACGACGCCGCGCCCTATCGCGGCCGGGTCATTGCGGCCGAGTATCTGGGCACCACCCAGATCGTCACGCTGGACACCGCGCAAGGCCCGGTCAAGTCGCGGGTCGCCTCGGATCGGGCCGCGCGGGCGGGCGAGACGGTGGGGCTCGACTTCAACCCGCGCACCGTGACGCTGTTCGACCAGGCCAGCGGCCGGGCGTTGCTGTCCGACGCCAATCAAAGGGTTCTGGGCCGTGGCTGAAGTGGTGCTTTCCCGGATCAGCAAGCGCTTCGGCAAGCAGGTGGCGCTGGCCGAGATGAGCCTGACCATCCCCGACGGCGCCTTCGTGGTGCTGCTGGGCCCGACCGGGGCTGGCAAGACCACGACGCTGAGGCTGATCGCGGGCCTCGACGCCCCCGACGCGGGCGAGATCACCATCGCCGGCCGGTCGGTGCTGGGCGACACCCCGGCGCAGCGCGACGTGGCCATGGTGTTCCAGCAGTATTCGCTCTACCCGCACATGAGCGTGCGCGACAACCTCGCCTTCCCGCTGCGCTCGCCTATCCTGCGGACGCCCGAGGACGTGATCGCCCGGCGCATCGCCGAGGTGGCCGAAGTGCTGCACATCGCTCACAAGCTCGACAACAAGGCCACCCAGCTGTCGGGGGGCGAGATGCAGCGCGTCTCGATCGGCCGGGCGCTGGTGCGCGACCCGCAGCTCTTCCTGATGGACGAGCCGCTCAGTTCGCTGGACGCCAAGCTCAGGGCCGAGCTGCGGATCGAGCTGAAGCGGATCCATGCCAACCTTGGCGCAACGCTGCTCTACGTCACCCACGACCAGATCGAGGCGATGACCATGGCCACCCATGTGGGTGTGCTGGACCGGGGCCGGCTGGTGCAGGCCGGGACCCCGCGGGAGATCTACGAGAACCCGGTGAGCTTGTACGTCGCCGGTCGTCTCGGCCTGCCACGCATCAACGTGCTGCCCGCCGGGCTGTTCCCCGGCGCGCCGTCCGGTGCGGCAACGGTTGGCCTGCGCCCGGAACACATCCGCCAGGGCGAAGGTCAGGGCGGCACCGTCACCCGGGTCGAGCATCTGGGCGACCAGACCCGGCTGCACCTGCGCCTGAACGGCCACGACCTGATCACCCTGACCGACCCCCATACCGGCCTGAAGGCCGGCGACCCCATCGCCATCGCGCCGAAGAATCCGCTCTGGTTCGACGCCAGCGGCGCCCGCATCGCCTGAGGAGCCCCCGCATGAAACAGTTCGTCAACCGCAAGGAAAACGTGGTGACCGAGGCGCTGGACGGTCTCCTGCGCACCGGGTCGGGCCGGCTGGCGCGGCTGGACGGCTATCCGCACATCAAGGTCGTGCTGCGCACCGACTGGGACAAGTCGAAGGTGGCGCTGGTCTCGGGCGGGGGCTCGGGGCATGAACCGGCCCATGCGGGCTTCGTCGGGCAGGGGATGCTGACCGCCGCGGTCTGCGGCGAGGTCTTCGCCAGCCCCTCGGTCGATGCGGTGCTGGCGGGGATCCTGGCCGTCACCGGCAAGCCCGGCTGCCTCTTGATCGTGAAGAACTACACCGGCGACCGGCTGAACTTCGGGCTGGCCGCGGAACGGGCGCGAGCCTTCGGGCTGAAGGTCGCCATGGTGATCGTCGATGACGACGTGGCGCTGCCCGACCTGCCGCAGGCGCGCGGCGTGGCCGGGACGCTGCTGGTCCACAAGATCGCCGGCGCCCTGGCGGAACAGGGGGCCGATCTCGACACCGTGGCGAAGGCGGCGCAGAAGGTGATCGGCAACGTGGTCTCGATCGGCATGTCGCTGGACACCTGCACGGTGCCGGGATCGCCGAAGGAGGACCGGATCGGCACCGGCAAGGCCGAGCTGGGCCTTGGCATCCACGGCGAGGCCGGGGTCGAGCAGGTGCCCTTCACCGGGGCGCGCAACGCCATGGAGATGGTGATCGACCGGCTGGCGCCGCGGATCGGGCCGGGGCCGCATGTGGCGCTCCTGAACAACCTCGGCTCGGCCACCGCGCTGGAAATGTCGATCCTGGCCGAGGAACTGGTGCGCTCGCGCATCGGCGAGCAGATCCGCTGGATGGTCGGCCCGGCGCCGATGATGACCTCGCTCGACATGCAGGGCTTCTCGGTCTCGCTGATGCCGGTCAGCCATGCCGAGGAAGCCGCGCTGCATGCCGGAGTCGCACCCTGGGCCTGGCCCGGCTGCCGCAGCGTCGGCGAGGTGGCGGTGCGGCCGTTGCCCGACGGGCTGACCCCGATCAAGCCGATGCCCTCGGCGCATCCGGCCACCCGCGACTATCTGGTGCGCTGTTGCCAGGTCTTCGTGGCGGCCCAGACCGACCTGAACGCGCTCGATGCCAAGTCGGGCGACGGCGACACCGGATCGACGCTGGCGACCGCAGCGCGGGCGCTGCTCGACGCCATGGACCGGCTGCCGCTGGCCGACCTGACCCAGCTCTATCGCGCCATCGGGCTGGAACTCAGCCAGACCATGGGCGGCTCGTCGGGCGTGCTGCTGGCGATCTTCTTCGCCGCGGCGGGCGATGCCTCGGCCGGCGGGCTCGATGCGATCCCGGCGCTGCAGGCGGGGCTGGACCGGGTGCAGCAGGTGGGCGGCGCCAAGCCCGGCGACCGGACCATGGTGGACGCGCTGAAGCCCGCGCTCGACGCGCTCGACCAGGGTTATGCGGCGGCGGCCCGGGCCGCGCGCGAGGGTGCCGACCGCACCGCCTCGATCCTGCGCGCCAAGGCGGGCCGGGCGACCTATGTGGGCGAAGACAAGCTGGCCGGCCACAACGACCCCGGCGCCGAGGCGGTCGCGCGGCTGTTCGAGATGCTGGCGACGGCGCCCGCCACCGCCTGACCCCGGCGCCGGGGCGGCTGCCGCCCCGGCGCAGTTGGAACAGACCGGCCGGAACGGGCAGGGCCTGCTCAGCCGCGGCTGCGCCCGGCGCCTTCCAGTTCCGCCAGATCCTCGCCGCGGGCTTCCTGGTAGTGGTCGAAGTCCCAGCCGAACCACGCCGTGCCCCGGGTCACGCCGCCCAGCGTCGCGCCAAGGCTGTCCAGCGCCGCCGCCGGCAGGAGGCAGGTGAAGACGTCCCAGCCCGGGTGGACCGGGTGGCCCTCGAACCCCTCGACCTGGCCCTTCAGCCCGGTCACCGCCTGCACCAGCGCCCCGGTGAAGGCCGAGGGCAAGTGGACCGTGACCCGCAGGATCGGCTGCAGCACCACCGGCCCGGCTTCGGCCAGCGCTTCCCGCACCGCGGCCTTGCCGGCGGTGCGGAAGGCATGGTCGGAACTGTCCACCGCGTGGTGCTTGCCGTCCTTCAGCACCGCCTGGATATCCACCACCGGGTGGCCCCGGGGCCCGGCGGCCAGTGCGTCGACCACCCCGGCCTCGACCGCGGGGATATAGTTGCGCGGCACCGCGCCGCCCTTCACCACCTCTTCGAACAGGAAGCCGGCGCCGCGGGGCCGGGGGCGGATCTCGATCACCACGTCGGCGAACTGGCCGGCGCCGCCCGACTGCTTGCGGTGCCGGTGATGGGTCTCGACCGGCCGGGTGATGGTCTCGCGCAGGCTGGGGGGCACCGCTGCCAGATCGACCGCGATGCCGAAACTGTCGGACAGATCCTGCACCACCCGGCGCAGGTGCAGCGGCCCCTGGGTACCGACCACCCATTGCCCGGTCATCGGGTCGGGCGCCGCGTCGAGCCCCGGATCCACCTGCCGGCTCTGCTCCAGCGCCGCCGACAGCCGCGCCTCGTCGCGCTCGTGCTTCGGGGTCAGGATCGCCCGGTGGGTTGCCGGCCGGGGCCGGGCCCAGTCGGGCAGGGCGACGGCGCCCTCGCGGGTATAGGCCTGGCCGAGGTTCAGGTGATCGGTCTTGACCGTCAGGGCGATCCCGCCCGCCGGCAGGGTCGCGACCGGGCTGCGCGCGTCGATCTCGGTCAGGCTGCCGATATTGGCCCCGGCCAGCGGCTGCCCGCCCTTCACCCCGTCGGCGAAGGCGCGGATCACCACGACCTTGCCCAGGTGCTTGACGAAATCCCCGTGCGCGCCCACCGCCAGCGTCCCCGCCGGCAGCCGCGCCAGCGCCACCTCGTGATGCGGCGCCTCGTGGCGCAGCGACTTCATCAGCCGCATCACCCCGTTCCGGTGCGAGGCCGCACCCAGGAAGGCCGGGATCACCTCGTGATGCTGCAACAGCCGGGCGGCCACGTCATAGACCGCCTCCGCCATGGGCGTGCGGTCCTCGACCAGCTGTTCGAGCAGCGCGTCGTCATGGTCGGCCAGGTGTTCCAGAAGCTCGGTCCGGGCCTCGCGCTCGCGGTCGAGGATGCCGGCGGGGATCTCGACCAGCGCCGAAGGCTGGCCCTCGCGGTAGTGCCAGGCCCGTTCCGAGATCAGGTCGACCGCGCCCACCACCTTCTCGCCGTCGCGGATCGGCACCTGCCTGAGCACGATGGAATGGCCGCAATAGGTCTGCAGCGCCGCCACGATTCCGGCGACCCGGTCGGTGGCCTGGTCGATGCGGTTGATGAACAGGATCGCCGGCACCCCCGAGGCCTCGATCAGCCGCAGATAGGGCGCCGCCAGCACCGCCGCGCCGGTCTCGGCCGGCACCACCAGCACCGCCGCGTCGCAGGCCGCCAGCGCCGGCCCCGCCCGGTACAGGCAGTCGCCGCCGCCTGCCACATCGACCGCCGTCCAGTCCTCACCCATGAAGCGGAACGGTCGGATGCCCACCGCGCCGCGGATTTCCATGGGTTTCGGGGCATGGCCGTCAAGGCCGGCCAGCGCCTCGACCAGTGTGGTCTTGCCCGATTGTGACGGTCCAAGGACCGCAAACACGCGCATGGGCTTTCCTCCTCCGAATGTGTCCGACCAAGGCTTCAGCATCACCGCAGCGCCATCGGCTGCAGACCGGCACGGTGTCGGACCGCGCTCCGGTTCCGGTCCCGACCTGCCGCCATGGGCAGGGACGGTCCGATGCGCGGAACCGGACGCGGCCTGCACGCGCCCTTGCAGCTTGGGGCCGGGATGCCCTTCGGGTCAATCCCGGCCGGTTTTCCAACCGGTTTCCGGGTGAACCGGCCGCCGCCTCGGTGCAGTCTCTACCAGGGCGGTCTTCGTGCCGAGGGCAACGGGAAAGGTGCGGGTACGGGAAGGACGCGCGACCGGATGACGGCCAGGATTTCGGCGGATCACTGACGCGGCAAGGTCCAGGGGCTGGCCGGCCAGCGCGCGGCCCGAAAAGTCAGGACATAACGCAGCTTATCGCGCACGATCCTGTTCTACATGCTGCTCCCCTGTCTTCTTCTTGGCACAAATACTCCGGGGTCCCGGGGGCTGGCCCCCGGCTTCGGTTATCGTCCGGCTCAGCCCACCTGCCGGCCGCGCGCCCAGACCCCGCGCACCACCGGGGTTCCCCCGACCATGCGGAAGCGGATCAGATCGGCGCGCAGGCCGGGTTCCAGCCGGCCGCGATCGGCCATGCCCACCGCCGCCGCCGGGTTGGCGGTGACCGTGGCCAGACCGCGGGCCATGTCACCCCAGATCGCGCCCAGCCGCACCGCGCCCATCAGCAGCGACACCGGAACATAGTCCGACGACAGGATGTCGAGCAGCCCGGCCTCGGCCAGATCTTGCGCCGCGACATTGCCGGAATGGGACCCGCCGCGGATCAGGTTCGGCGCGCCCATGATCACGGCGATGCCGGCGTCTCGGCAGGCTTCGGCGGCCTCGCGGGTCGTCGGGAACTCGGCCATCCGCACGCCATGGGCCTGCGAGGCTGCGACCTGCCCGGCGGTGGCATCGTCATGGCTGGCCAGTGCCGCGCCGAAGCGGCCTGCCGCCGCCACCGCCGCGGCCTCGTGGCGCGCACCCAGCCGCGCCTGCAACCCTTGCAACCGGTCGAGATAGGCCGCCAGCGCCGCCCCCTGCAGGCCGTGACGGATCGTCAGGTAGTCCTCCAGCTTGCTGACGTCGCGGTACTGGCGTTGTCCCGGCGTGTGGTCCATCAGGCTGACGATGCCGATCCGGTCGTTTGCGCCGAACTCCGCCAGTTCTTCCTCCAGCGTTTCGGAACAGATCTCGGCGCGCAGATGAAGGTGGTGGCTGATCCTGAGGTGGCCGGCGTCCCGCACCGCCAGGATCTCGTCCGCCAGCGGCCGGGCATAGCGGTCGTATTCCACCGATGGCACGCTCGGGATCGACCCCACCCGGATCGCGTCGAACACCGTGGTGATCCCGGTCGAGGCCAGTTCGCCGTCATGGGCAAGGATCGCCGCCCGGTGCGGCCAGTCGACCCGGGGCCGCGGGGTCAGGTGCCGTTCGAGATTGTCGGTGTGCAATTCCACCAGCCCCGGCGCCAGCACGTCGCCGTCGCAATCGACGGCGCCGCGGGGCACCGCCGCACCGGTCCCGACCGCGACGATGCGGCCCTCGCGCAGGCAAACGCTGCCGGGGGCGATCCGGTCGGGAAGAACCAGCGCCGCATTGGCAAGGATCAGCTCGGCTGGCATTGCAGGCTCGACCCTCCGGGCGACACGGAAACAGCAGGCAGGGCGCCGGATGGCGGCACGGGACCGGACATGACCTATCATCGATACGCGATCTACGTCACCCCCCGGCCGGGTCAGCTGGCCGGCTTCGGTGCCGCATGGCTGGGCTGGGACGCGACCGCCGGCGTGCCCTGCCCGCATCCCGCGCTTCCCGGCCTTCCCAGGCCGGTGGCCGAGATCACCGCCGCGCCGCGCCGCTATGGCTTCCACGGCACCATCAAGCCGCCGTTCCGTCTGGCCGAGGGTCGCGATGCCGGC
Organism: Meridianimarinicoccus sp.; assembly: GCA_044221805.1. Classification (GTDB taxonomy): domain Bacteria; phylum Pseudomonadota; class Alphaproteobacteria; order Rhodobacterales; family Rhodobacteraceae; genus Meridianimarinicoccus. The sequence continues at coordinate 25,050 of JBGAOK010000028.1, read as the reverse complement.
GCGCTGGCCGAGGCGCTGGCGGCATTCTGCGCCGTGACCGGACCGGCTTTGCTGCCGGGGCTGGACCTTGCCCGGCTGGGCCGGTTCCTTGCGCTCGTCCCGGCGGGCGGCACGTCGGGCCTTGATGCCCTGGCGGCTGCGGTGGTGGCCGGGTTCGACGCCTTCCGCGCAGCGCCCGATCCGGCCGAGCTGGACCGCCGCCGGACACAGCGGCTGACCACACGGCAGGAGGCACTTCTGCAGCGCTGGGGCTATCCCCATGTGATGGAGGAATTCCGCTTCCACATGACCCTGACCGGACCGCTGCCGCCGGCCGAGCTTGCGGCGGTCGAGGCGGCCCTGGGGCCCATCCTTGCGCCGCTCCTGCCCGCGCCATTTCCGATCGACGCCCTGACCCTGCTGGGCGAGGATGGCGAGGGGCGGTTTCACCAGATCACCCGGGTACCGCTGACCGGCTGACGCTGGCCGTCCTGCTTACAGCCACTTCTTCCGCTTGGCGAACCAGTACGAACCCGCCGCCGAGGCGACCATCACCCCCAGCGCCACCGGATAGCCCCAGCGGTCGTCCAGTTCGGGCATGTATTCGAAGTTCATGCCATATACGGTGCCGATCAGCGTCGGGGGCAGGAACAGGGTCGAGACCACCGTCAGCACCTTCACCGACCCGTTCTGTGCAAGGTTGATCATCCCCAGCAGCGTGTCGGTGACCAGCCCGATCCGCCCGGACAGATAGTCCGTGTGCTGGCCGAGCGCCTCGAGGTCGAGGATCTGCTGTGAGGCGATCCCGCGCAATTCGGCGCCCTCGCCGTCCTTGGGCTGCACCTGCCGGAACAGGCCTTGGGCGCGCTCGATGCTGAGCAGCCCGAGCCGGATCCGGTTCAGCCTTTCGCCCTGCTGGCCGATGCGGACAAGCCCGTCGCGCAACGCGGTCTGGGTGCCCGAGCTCTCGGGGTCGAACACCACCGGCGTCAGGTCGTCCAGTTCGCGGCCGATCTCCTCGATCATGTCGGCCAGCCGGCCGATCATCTCTTCCACCAGCCCCAGGAAGATGCGCGCCGGGACGCCGCAGCCGGGCGCCGACTTGTAGGCGCGGGCCGGATAGGTCTCGAAGGGGCGCGGCGTGTGGTGCCGCAGGGTGACCAGCCGTTCGGGCATCAGGATGAAGGTGACCGGTCCGACGGTGGGCAGGCCTGCTGCGGTGAAGCCGGGCATCACTGTCGTCATGTAGTGGCGTCCGTCCTCGGTATAGAGCCGGTTCGAGACCTCGATCTCCTCCATCTCCTCGCGGGTCGGCAGGCTGACACCCAGGGCCTCGACCGCCTGCCGGTGGCGTTCGGCCGGTTGCAGCAGGTCGATCCAGATCGCCGTGTCCAGCGGCTCGCCCTGCGGCTGCCGCACCAGAGACCGACCGTTGTAGACATAGCCGTTCATCATGCTGCACCTGCCTTGCGCTGTTGCCCAGTCCTGCCATGCCTTGCGCCAGTTGCCGCGTAACATAAGAATGAAATGCAGACGAAATTTTTGCTATGCCGGGGCGGCGGTGTTTGACGTGATGCAGTCGGCGCGACACCAGAATGCGGAAATTTCACGCTGGGGGCGCCGACCGCCATGATACGCCTTCTGCCGTTCGTCCCTGCCTTGTCCGCCATCGCCCTGCTCTCCGCCACCACCGCTCAGGCGGGATGCGTCGAGGGTCCGACCAATGCCTATGTCTGTTCCGGCACCCAGACCGGCGGCCTGACCGACAGCGATCCGGACGTCACCGTCGATATCCTGACAGGCGCCACCGTCGAGAACTCCGGCAACGACGCGCTGCGACTGCGCGGCGCCGACCCGGTGGTCACCAATAACGGCACCATCCGGACGACGATCGACGGCGACGGCGTCGACAGCAACGACGCGACCCAGTCCGGCCTGACGCTGGTCAATGCCGGGACGATCGACGTGGCCGCGCGCGGCGTCAACGCCGATAACCGCAACAATGTTACCGTGATCAATTCCGGCCTGATCAACGCGCCGACCAATGACGGGATCCGTCTGGGCGCAGGAGCCAATGCCCGGGTCGAGAACACCGGTACGCTGAAATCGGGTGACGATGGTCTCGAGGCCGGCAACGACGCCACGGTCCTGAACGGGCCGGGCGCGCTGTTCCAGGCGGTCGAGGACGGCGTCCAGGTCGGCGAGAACGCCTGGATCGAGAACGAAGGCACGATCGAAAGCATCATCCCCGATTCCGACCCGGACAACTGGGGCGACGGCATCGACATCGACAGCGGCACCATCGTAAACACCGGCACGATCTGGTCGGTGGATGGCGCCGGCATCGACTATGACGCCAGCACGGTCGAGCAGAGCGTGATCCTGAACAGCGGCACGATCGAAGGCGGCGTCGGCATCGAGGTCGAGCTTGGCCTCGGGTCGGATCCGGCCAACACGAAGTCGCAATGGATCCGCTCGGACGGGATCATCACCGGCCGGGACGGGATCGCCATCGAACTGGGCGCCGGCGACGACATCGTCGAGATCTTCGATTCGCTGAGCTTCCTCAACCCGGTCACCGGCGTCGAATCCGCCAGCCTCGCGCTTGGTTCGGCCGCTCCGGTCGAGGTCAACGGCATCACCGACCTGGGCGATGACGATGACAGCCTCGGCATCTTCAACAGCGCCGGCGGCGGGCTCTATGCGGCGATGCTGGGCGACCTGTTCGAGGGCGGCGCCGGCACGGACACGGCGCTGTTCAGCGCCTCGCGCGGCGAGTTCGTTTCCGCCACCGGCACCGGCAAAGCCATGAAGTTGAGCTTCTCGAACGGCGCCGAGAGCATCACCCTGGACCTCGCCGGCTTCGAATGGATCGGCTTTGGCGTCGATCCCCTGACCGGGACGGGCGGGCAGATCTTCGCCGCCGACCGCGTCGCCCGCGGTCCTTCGGCGATCCCGGTGCCGGCCGCCGTCTGGCTGGCCGGCTCGGGCCTCGCCGCGCTCGCCGGGCTGCGCCTGCGCCGCCGCGTCCGTCTGGCCTGAGGCCGGTCCCCGCCGCGGCGGGTGCGTCTGCGGGTCGAACGGCCCGCGACACCAGCGATTTTGACCGCCCCGGGGTGCCGCCATGCGCCCGGGGTGGTGCGGCGGCCGCCCCTCCGGCGCCCCGGGGCGGCTGGCCCGCTGCCCGCGCTCTGCCGGGCGCAGCCGTCTGACCCGCAATTCTGACGGCCCGTTAACCCTGAGCAGGGTTTTTCGGCGACCTCGAGTTGCCGTCTCGTTAACGCCCCGTTAGTGTCCGACGTCACAGGGCTCCGGGTCCGGGGCCGCCCCAGAAGAGGCGCCCCATGCGAGCTCCTTCCCAAAAGCCTGTCCGGTCATGGCTCGGACGTGCGCCGGCCGTCGTCGCCCTGCTCTCAGCCCTGTTCCTTGCCTTCGTCTGGGGCGTGGCGGCGATGAAATGGAAGGTCTTCCCCTATCGCCTGATCCACAAGATCGAGTCCGGCTTCGACGCCCTGAGCAAGCTCGAGGATGAATCGCTGCCCCAGCACACGATCCGCTCGGGCATAGAGGCCGCCGCGCCCGATCCGGTGCAGTCTTTCGGGCCGGCGCCGGACGACCAGCTGATCCTGATGACCGGCGGTTTCGACTATCGCCGCGACCTGTGCCCCAGCCATGGCTGCATCGCCATGGTGATGGAGCGGGACGGCACCGTCCTGCACACCTGGGAAGCCGATCCCAAGGCGATCTTCACGCCCGAGATGCTGGCGCCGTTCAAGGGCGGTGCCACCCCGGACCGGGTCTATGTCCAGGGTGTCGATCTGGCACCGGACGGCGATCTGGTGGTGACCTTCCAGGGCACCAACATCTTCCCCTACCAGGTCGGCGTCGCCCGCTTCGGCTGGGACGGAAGCCTGAAATGGGCGCGGGCCGATTCCAGCCACCACTGGCCGACGGTCGACTCGCGGGACGAGATTCTGACCCCGATCGCGCGGCTGGGAAAGAAAGCCGGCAAGATCGCGGCGACCCGGCAGGACATGAAGTGCACCTACGGCATCGTCTTCCAGGACGGCGTGCAGGTACTGGCCGCCGATGGAACCGAGATCCGCCGCCTCTGGATGGACGATCTGGTGCGCGAAAGCGACCGGCAGGGGCTGGCCTATTCGGTGCGCGACGATTGCGACCCCTATCACGTCAACGGCGTCGACGAGGTCAATGCCGCGCTTGCCGCCCGGCTGGCGGCCTTCGGGGTCGAGGAAGGCGATCTGGTCGTCTCGCTCCGCTCGTCGTCATCGCTGGTGATCCTCGGGCGCGGCGACGGCCGCATCAAGCGGATCCTGCAGGGCCCGATGGTGGCGCAGCACAGCCCGAAGGTGCTGCCCGATGGCGACATCGTCATGTTCGACAACATGGGCGGGCAGGATACCCGGCTTGGTACCCGGATCCTGATCCTCGATCCCGTGACGGGCAATGCCCGGACCGTGTTTCCGGTCGATGCCGACGGGCCGGGCGGCGATCTCGACTCGCTCGAGGAAGGTTCGGTCCGCGCCAGCCCGGACGGGCGCCACATCCTGATCGCCGAGACCCTGAATGGCCGCATCATCGAGGCGGATGTGGCGACCGGCAAGGCGGTGTGGATCCATACCTCGATCTCGGACATCGCGCCGGCCTTGAAGGACAAGGGCAAGGACGCCGACGGGCCGGTCTTCGCGCTGATGCAGAGCCAGGGCGCCGACTACCTGTCGCGGGCGGATTTCGACCGCTTCTCGGGCCAGTAGGCCGGGCGGCGCGCGCCGCCGGGGGACCGGCGACGCGGGCCGCGCCGGGACTTGCGCCGCAGCGCAACGGCGCCGCATCTTTGGCGCCATGCAGCGATCCCGTGCCCTTCTGTTCAGCCTTGCCTGCCTGACGGCCCTTCCGGCCGCTGCGGGTGAGATCCGCTTCACCGACCGCGCCGCCGCCCTGCCCGGCCCGCCGCAGATCTATGACGGCGGGTGGGAGCATTTCGTCGGCGGCGGGGTCGCGGTCTTCGACTGCGACGCCGACGGCTTCCCCGAGATGCTGGCGGCGGGCGGGTCCAATCCGTCGGGCTTCTACCGCAACACCACCCCCGAACCGGGCGCGCCGATCACCTTCGACCGCGCCGAGTTGCCGGTGCTGACGGGCGTCACCGGGGTGACCGGGGCCTATTCGCTCGACATCGACAGCGACGGCGCGCTGGATCTGGTGGTGCTGCGCGCCGGGCCGAACCTGTTCCTGAAGGGCAACGGCGACTGCGGCTTCCGCGACGGCGGCGCCGGCTGGGGCCTTGACGGCGAGGACCGCTGGTCCACCGCCTTCGCGGCCACGTGGCAGGCCGGCCAGTCGCTGCCGACGCTGGCCATCGGCAACTATGTGGATCGGGGCAACCCGGACGGCCCCTTCATGGCCTGCGACGCGAATACCCTGTTCCTGCCCGATGGCGGGCGCTACGGCGCGCCGGTGCCGCTGATGCCGGGCTTCTGCCCCCTCTCGATGCTCTTCACCGACTGGTCGCGCCGCGGGGCCGCCGACCTGAGGGTGTCGAATGACCGGCAGTATTACGTGCGCGGCGGGTCCGAGCAGATGTGGCGGCTAGACCCGCTGCACCTGCTGGGCGAGGCCGAGGGCTGGCGCCCGGTGTCGATCTGGGGGATGGGCATCGCCAGCCAGGACCTGAACGGCGATCTGCGCCCCGACGTGATGCTGACCTCGATGGGCGACCAGCTGCTGCAATTCGCCACCGACACCGCCGGCTACCGCGATGCGCCCTTCGAGTTCGGCACCACCGCGCACCGCCCCCATGCGGGCGATGACGGCCGGCCCTCGACCGGCTGGCACGCGCAATTCGGCGATGTGGACAATGACGGGCTGGCGGATCTGTTCATCGCCAAGGGCAATGTGGACCAGATGCCCGGCATGGCGATGCGCGATCCGAACAACCTGCTGCGCCAGAACCCGGACGGCAGCTTCACCGAGGTCTCGGTGGCGGCCGGGGTGGCGACCGTGGACCGCTCGCGCGGGGCGGCTCTGGCCGACCTGAACCGGGACGGTCTGCTGGATCTGGTGGTGGTGAACCGCCGCGCGCCGCTGGAGCTGTGGCAGAACGTGACCGAGGGCGCGGGCAACTGGATCGCCGTCACCCCCCGGCAGCACGTCGCCAACAGCTTCGCAGTCGGGGCATGGGTCGAGGTGAAGCGGCCCGACGGCACGGTCGCGACCCAGGAACTGACTGTGGGCGGCGGCCATGCCGGCGGTCAGGCGGGGCCGCTGCATTTCGGGCTGGGCGATGCCGAAACCGCCGCGCTGCGGGTGCTGTGGCCCGACGGCACCGCCTCGGACTGGGCGACGTTGCCGGCGAACCGGGCGGTCACGCTCTGGCGCGACGGGACCTGGCTGGCGGCGCGCTAGCGCGGCACGGCAAGCCCGCTCGGCACGCTCTCGGGGACGCCGAACCGCCCCGCCAGCGCCGCGGGGTCGGTCAGGCTGTCGAGGAAAGCCACCAGCGCGGCGATCTGGTCCGGGTCCAGATCCGCCTGCCAGTCCACCGCCGCGGCGGCGATCGCCTGCGCCTCGGCCGGGTCGTCCAGCACCAGCCAGTCCGGCGCCACCGGGGCGTCGGGAAGCCGGGCCAGCGCCCGGTCATACCCGGCGATGGCCTCGGCGGGGCGGACATGGGCGGCCAGGAAGGACGGCAGGTCGGGATAGGCGCCGGCATGGCCATAGGGCGCGGTCTTCGCCACGTTCCTCAGGGAGGGCGTGCGGAAGCCGAACAGATCCTCGGGCCGGCCGGTGACCCGGTAACGGCCTTCGTCCCGGGCGCCGCGTTCGAAATTCGCCGCCTTGCCGGGGCCGAATTGCGGCAGGCCCATGGCGTGGAAGCGGTGGTCGGTCTGGAACGGGCCGGCATGGCAGGCGGAACAGCCCGCCGCGCCATAGAACAGCGCCATGCCCTCGGCCGCGGCGCCGGTCAGCTGCGCCTCGCCCCGCAGATGGGCGTCGAACGGACTGGTGTCCGAGCGCCATTCCAGCGCCATGAAGGCGGCGATGGCGTTCGAGATGTCGGTGAAGGCGATGGCGTCGGGGCTGTCCACGTGCGGATAGACCGCCTGGAACGCTGCCGCATAGGCGGGGATGCCGGCGACCCGGCGGGCGATCAGATCCCAGGCGCCACCCGGGCCGGTGATGGTGCCCTTGCGCACGGCCACCGCCACGTCGTTCTCGCCGAAGCTGCCAGCCATCTCGTCCTGGCTGAGCACCGGGAACATGGTCTGCGCCGCGAGGATGCCGGAAAAGCCGGTGACCATATCGTCTTCCATCGGCGTGCGGAAGCCGGCCTTGCGGGTCGGGTCGCGCTCGATCCGGCCGTCATGGAACAGCACGGTGAACTGGGTGGCGCCAAGATTGAACAGCGCGGTGGCGTTGCGCGGGATGCGGTCCTCGGGCGGGTTCAGGGGATCGACCTTGCGGTCGGGGCCAAGGCCCGTGCCGCCGTCGCCGATCGACAGCGACACACCGTCCGCGGTGCCGAAGCGCGGGTGATGGCAGGTGGCGCAGGCGACCGAGCGGTTGCCGGACAGGATCGGGTCGTAGAACAGAAGCTGTCCCAGCGCGGCCTCGTCCCGGTCGACCGGCAGATAGTCGGCATCGCTCACCGGTCCGGGGACCGCCGCCGACACCACGGCATCCGGGGCCGCCGGCGCGGGGCCGGCGGGCGTCGCGTCGTAAAGATCGGCCGCCGGCGCCGGGGCGGCGAGCGGCAGCAGCAGGCTCAGGGCAAGGACGGGTCGCTGGATCATGGCGCATCATCGCCTGTGGTTGCAGCGCGGCGCAATCGCCGCGATGGCCAGTCGGTCAGCCGCCGGGGGGAAGCTCCGCCGGCAGCACGAGGTTCGCCCCCGCCGCCGTAACCTGCAGCACGCAGGCACCGGTCTCGGGGGTCCTGAGCTTGCCGGAGAGCTGCTGGCGCAGGGTCGGCGTCGCCAGCTTGCTCGGGCATCGCGGCAATTCGTAGAGGGCAAAGCCCTTCTCGGTGAGGCAGCGGCGGAAGTATTCCGCACGCAGCCCCTCGTTGCGGTCATAGGAATAGACGTCGCCGCCCATCTGGTAGCCGCCCGAGGTGACGCAGTTGGTCCGGCCGTTGCTGTTGGTCTCGCAGGTGGTATAGGTCGGCGTGGTCCATTCCGGCGTGCTGCGGACCTGGGTGTCGGCGGGGACTTCCTTGGCCGCCGCGATGCGGCAGTCGAAGGTGGCCGCATCCGCCTCGGCCACGGTGGCGCCGGTGCGATAGACATAGGCGGCTTCGCCGGTGCCACAGGCAGCCAGCACTGCGGGAACCGCCACCCAGAGCAGAAGCCTGGAGCAGCGCCAGGTGAAGTGCGCGGGTGTTGTCATAGCTCATCTCCACCGGCTTGCCGCCAACGCTCGGGTCGCGCAGGGCGGCGCGGGTCAGGGCATCCAGATACGGATCGGTCCCGACCAGAGCGGTCAGAGTCCAAGGCTGCCGCACGATGCGTCGGACTCGACGACGAAGTCATAGAACCCGTTGATACCGCCCGCAATCCCGAGATCGGCTGCGGCCTGTGCGCCGCGACCTTCGATCGCGGGGAGATTGAAGAACGGCACCCCGGGCAGGCAGACCGAGGTGGTGGGGAAGGGGCCGGCGACGTAGAGCGCAGGCTTCGGACGACAGATCCCATCGATGGCGCAACCTCCCTTCCAGAGCGCGACCGTTTCGACCAGGATGGGCCGGCTGAATCCCATGCTCTCGGTGTTGCGCCCGTTTCGGGAGCCGCCCTGACCCCGCCCCGGTCGAAAGCATACCGTCGGGACAGGGTCGAAGATGGCTCAGCGGATCAGCGGTTCGCGCCGACCGCGGCGCCAAGCGCGCCACCAGCCACGGTGCCGACCGCGCTGCCACCGCTGACGGCGTTGCCGACCGCGCCGCCGACCACCGCGCCGGTCGCCGCATTGACGCCCTTGTTCTCGGTGCAGCCGGCGAGCGCGGTGACCGCGGCCAGCGCCACAACGAGGCAAATCCCACTCTGCTTGATCATGTTTTCCTCACGTCTTCTGTTTTACCGCTCGCGGTTGCGGGCGAAACCCGACCGGCGGATCCGTCAGGACCCAGTGTTATAGGGGCGCATCCGCCACGAAAAGAGGCTGCTCGCAAAGTCCTAGCGAAAGTGCTGTTTGCTGCCGGCCCGGCCAGTGGGCGTGGTGGCGCAAACGCCGCATCGCGGAACCCGCTGAGCTAGGTCCTTGCGTCAGCCTACCGGTTCGGAAATAAACCGTTTTCGGAGCCCTGCGCGGGACACCCGGATGCCCCTGCACCGCGGCGGGCACCACCGAGCGACGAGGAGAGATCATGACCGCCGCCGACCTTCGCGACAGCATTCTGCGCCACCTGAAGTACTCGCTGGGCAAGGATGCCGCGCATGCCACGCTTTACGACTGGCGCGTGGCCCTGTCGCTGGCCATCCGCGAGCGCATCACCGACCCGTGGTTCGAGGGCACCCGCGCCGCCTATGCCGGCCAGAACAAGCGGGTCTACTATCTGTCGATGGAATTCCTGATCGGCCGGCTGCTGCAGGATGCCATCGTCAACCTCGGCCTGCTCGAGACCAGCCGCGCGGCGATCAGCGACCTTGGCCTGCCGTTCGATGAGGTGCTGCTGAACGAACCCGACGCCGCGCTCGGCAATGGCGGCCTGGGCCGGCTGGCGGCCTGTTTCATCGAATCGATGGCGACGATCGGCCTCCCGGCGATGGGTTATGGTATCCGCTATGAGCACGGTATCTTCCGCCAGCGCTTCGTCGACGGCCGCCAGATCGAGGAACCCGAGGACTGGCTGCAGCAGGCCCATGTCTGGGAATTCGAGCGCCCCGAGGCGGCCTTCGCCATCGGCTATGGCGGCACGGTGACCGAGAAGGCCGACCGCGCGGTCTGGGCGCCGGCCGAAAGCGTGGTGGCGCAGGCCTATGACACGCCGGTGATCGGCTGGAAGGGCCGCTTTGCCAACACCCTGCGGTTGTGGGGGGCGCACCCCTACAAGAGCTTCGATCTGGCCCGGTTCAATGCCGGCGACTTCATTGCGGCCTCGGCCGACGAACGGATGGCACGGACGATCAGCCGGGTGCTCTATCCGGACGACACCACACCCCAAGGCAAGGAATTGCGGCTGAAGCAGGAATACTTCTTCACCGCCGCCTCGCTGCGCGACGTGCTGCGGCGCTTCGAGTCCGAATACAAGGATCTGCGGCTGCTGCCGAAGAAGGTGGCGATCCAGCTCAACGACACTCATCCGGCAATCGCCGGGCCGGAGCTGGTCCGCCTGCTGCACGACGAGCGCGGCCTGAGCTTCGAGGACGCCCTCGCCATCGCCCGGGGCAGCCTCGCCTATACCAACCACACCCTGATGCCCGAAGCGCTGGAGCGCTGGTCGGCCGAGCTGATGGGCCGGCTGCTGCCCCGCCACCTGCAGCTGATCGAACGCATCGACGCCGCCCATGCCCGGGAGAAGCCCGACCGCAAGGTCACCGCGCTGGAGCATGGCGAGGTCAAGATGGGCGAGTTGGCCTTCATCATGGGACATCGTGTCAACGGCGTCTCGGCGCTGCATACCGAGCTGATGAAGCAGACCGTGTTTGCCGAGCTGCACCGCCTGCACCCCGACCGGATCGTGAACCAGACCAACGGCGTCACGCCCCGGCGCTGGATCCTCGGCGCCAATCCGCGGCTGAGCGCACTGATCACCGACACCATCGGCGACGGCTGGGTCGACGATCTGGAACAGCTGGCCCGGCTTGAACCGCACGTCGACGACACGGCCTTCATGGCGCGCTTCGCCGCCGCCAAGCGCGCCAACAAGACCGCGCTGGTGGACTGGGTGAAGGCGACCCATGGCGTCGCGCTCGACCCCGACGCGATGTTCGACGTGCAGATCAAGCGGCTGCACGAATACAAGCGCCAGCACCTCAACATCCTCGAGGCGATCGCGCACTGGCAGGCGATCCGTGCCAACCCCAAGGCGGGATGGACACCGCGGGTGAAGATCTTCGCCGGCAAGGCTGCGCCGGGCTACATCTTCGCCAAGGAGATCATCCACCTGATCAACGCCGTCTCGGACGTCGTGAATGCCGATCCGGTGACCTCGCCCTATCTGAAGATCCTGTTCCTGCCGAACTACAACGTGACGCTGGCGGAGCGGCTGATCCCCGCCGCCGACCTGTCCGAGCAGATCTCGACCGCCGGCAAGGAGGCGTCGGGCACCGGCAACATGAAATTCGCCCTGAACGGCGCGCTGACCATCGGCACGCTCGACGGCGCCAATGTCGAGATCCGCGATCTGGTCGGGCCCGAGAACTTCTTCCTGTTCGGCATGACCGCGGACGAGGTCGTCGCGCGGCGCGCCGTCGAAGGCCATGCCCGGCAGGCGATCGAGGCCGATCCGCGGCTGAAGGCAGCGATCGAGGCGGTGCGCGGTGCCACCTTCTCGCCCACGCAGCCGGGGATGTTCGCCGGAATCGCCGAGAACCTTGAGCGCAGCGATTACTTCCTGGTCTGCTCGGACTTCACCTCGTACTTCGACAGGCAGCGCGAGGTCGACGCGGCCTATGCCGACCCGACCGAATGGATGCACCGGGCGGCACTGAACACCGCGCGGTCGGGATGGTTCTCGTCGGACCGGGCGATTCGTGGCTACATGGCCGATATCTGGGATGCCCAACCAATTGGCATCGCAAGATAGATTGCGCTAACACTGAGCGATTGCGAAATCCTCAGACTGCGCTAGGGTCTGGCAAACCTCAGGGAGCGCAACATGGTCACCACAGCCATCCACCCCTCGGCCGATGCTGCGCGCGCACTCGAGTACGGCACCCATGCGGATCCGTTCTCGGTTCTGGGTCCGCATCGGGTGGGGGAGCGGCTGGTGCTGACCGCGATCCACCCCAACGCGGCGACCCTGTGCGCGGTCATCAACGGGCAGGAATACCCGCTTGACCGCCACCCCGCCGCGCCCTCGATCTTCTCGGGCGAGATCCCCCATACCGGCTACCTGATCCGCGGCACCAGCGGCACGGGCCTGACCTGGGAGGTCGAGGACGCCTTCCGCTTCGGCCCGGTGATGGGCGAGAAGGACGAATACTTCCTGGGCGAGGGCAGCCACCGGCGGCTCTGGACCGTGCTTGGCGCCCATGTGATGACCCATGAGGGCGTGCGCGGCGTCCATTTCGCGGTCTGGGCGCCGAATGCCCGGCGCGTCTCGGTGGTGGGCGACTTCAACCAGTGGGACGGCCGCCGCCACCCGATGCGCCGGCGCGGTGCCACCGGGGTGTGGGAGACCTTCGTTCCCGGGCTTGCCGAGGGCGATCGCTACAAGTTCGAACTGCTCAGCACCGGCGGCGCGGTCCTGCCCCTGAAGGCCGACCCGGTCGGGTTCGGCGCGCAGCACCCGCCCGAGACCGCCTCGGTGGTGCGCGACATCACCGGCTATGGCTGGGACGACGCGGCGTGGATGGCCGAGCGCAGCGCCCGGCAGGCCCGCAACGCACCGATCTCGATCTACGAGGTGCACCTGGGATCGTGGAAGCGGGTGCCCGAGGACGGCAACCGGATGCTGTCCTACAAGGAGGCCGCGGTCGACCTGGTCGACTATGTTCGCGACATGGGCTTCACCCATATCGAGCTGATGCCGGTCAGCGAATACCCGTTCGACGGGTCCTGGGGCTATCAGCCGGTGGGTCTGTTCGCACCGACCATCCGGCACGGGCCGCCGCACGAATTCCGCGACCTGATCGACGCTGCCCATGCCCGGGGGCTGGGCGTGCTGATCGACTGGGTGCCCGGGCATTTCCCCAGCGATGCGCACGGCCTGGCCCGCTTCGACGGCACCGCGCTTTACGAGCACGAGGACCCGCGCGAGGGCTTCCATCAGGACTGGAACACCCTGATCTACAACTACGGCCGGTCCGAGGTCGCCAACTTCCTGATCTCGAACGCGCTCTACTGGCTCGAGGAGTTCCACATCGACGGGCTTCGGGTGGATGCGGTCGCCTCGATGCTCTACCGCGACTATTCGCGCAAGGAAGGCGAGTGGATCCCGAACATCCATGGCGGGCGCGAGAACCTGGAAGCGATCTCGATGCTCCAGCGGATGAACATGACCACCTATGGCGAAGTGCCGGGCATCATGACCGTGGCCGAGGAAAGCACCAGCTTCCCGGCCGTGTCCCGTCCCGTCGACACCGGCGGGCTTGGCTTCGGATACAAGTGGAACATGGGGTGGATGAACGACACCCTGCGCTACATCCAGACCGACCCGGTCTACCGCAAGTATCATCACCACCAGATGACCTTCGGCCTGCACTACGCCTTTTCCGAGAACTTCATTCTGCCGATCAGCCATGACGAGGTGGTCCACGGCAAGGGCTCGATGCTGGCGCGGATGCCCGGCAACGACTGGGAACGCTTCGCCAACCTGCGCGCCTATTACGGCTTCATGTGGGGCCACCCGGGCAAGAAGCTGCTGTTCATGGGACAGGAATTCGCCCAGCCCGAGGAATGGAACCACAATGTCAGCCTGAACTGGGCCGCGGCGGCGCAGCGCGCGCATGAGGGGATCCGGCATCTGGTGCGCGACCTGAACCGGGTCTACCAGGACCATCCGGCGCTTTACCGGCAGGATTGCGAAGCGGGCGGCTTCGGCTGGATCGACGCCAACGACGCGCAGCATTCGGTCTATTCGTGGCTGCGCTGGTCCGACCGGCCGGGGGATCCGCCGGTGGCGGTGATCTGCAACTTCACCCCGGTCGAACGGTCGGACTATCTCTGCGGCCTGCCGCTGACCGGGCGTTGGCGCGAGATCGTGAACACCGACGCGGCCGCCTATGGCGGCGCGGACCGGGGCAACATGGGCGGCGTGACGGCCGAGGCGACGCCCCATTGCGGACAGCCGGCTTCGGCGCGCGTGGTGGTGCCGCCCCTGTCGGCGGTGTTCCTGATCCATGACGATCAGCAAGTGATTTCTGGGAGGGTGAAATGAGACAGGCGACGACCAAGCGGCTGAGCAGCCGTTCGATGGCCTTCGTGCTTGCCGGTGGACGCGGCTCGCGGATGATGGAACTGACCGACAAGCGCGCGAAGCCGGCCGTCTATTTCGGCGGCAAGACCCGGATCATCGACTTCGCCCTGTCCAACGCCCTGAACTCGGGCATCCGCAAGATGGCGGTGGCGACCCAGTACAAGGCACACAGCCTGATCCGGCACTGCCAGCGCGGCTGGAGTTTCTTCCGGGCCGAACGCAACGAATTCCTCGACATCCTGCCCGCCTCGCAGCGGGTGGACGAGGCCTGGTATCAGGGCACGGCCGATGCGGTGACCCAGAACATCGACATCGTTGACAGCTACGGGGTCGATTATGTCATCGTCCTGGCGGGCGACCACATCTACAAGATGGACTACGAGGTGATGCTGCGCCAGCATGTGGAGTCCGGCGCCGATGTCACCATCGGCTGCCTGACCGTCCCGCGCGAGGAGGCGGTCGCCTTCGGCGTGATGGCAATTGACGCCACCGGCCGGGTCACCGACTTCCTCGAGAAACCGCAGAATCCCCCGGGCACCCCCGATGATCCGGAGGTCTCGCTGGCCTCGATGGGGATCTACATCTTCGACTGGGCCTTCCTGCGCGACCTGCTGCTGAAGGATGCCGAGGATCCCAATTCCAGCCACGACTTCGGGAACGACCTGATCCCCGAGATCGTGAAGCACGGCAAGGCGGTGGCGCACCGCTTCAGCGACAGCTGCGTCCGTGCGTCGGAAGAGGCGCCGGCCTACTGGCGCGACGCGGGCACCATCGACGCCTACTGGAAGGCGAACATCGACCTGACCGACTTCAACCCCGAGCTCAACCTCTGGGATACCGACTGGCCGATCTGGACCTATTCGGAACAGGTGCCGCCGGCCAAGTTCATCCATGACGAGGAGAACCGGCGCGGCTCGGCGGTCTCCTCCCTGGTGGCGGGGGGTTGCATCATCTCGGGCACGGATGTGCGCAACTCGCTGCTGTTCACCATGGTTCACACCAATTCCTTCGCCATGCTCGACCATGTCGTGGCGCTTCCTTACGTCGAGGTCGGCCGCCATGCCCGGCTGAAGAACGCGGTGATCGACCGCGGCGTGCGGATCCCCGAAGGCCTTGTGGTGGGCGAGGATCCCGAGGAAGACGCCAAGTGGTTCCGGGTCTCGAAGGGCGGGATCACCCTGATCACCGACGAGATGGTGGGCAAGTGGCTCGCCGCCCGATGAGGGTGCTGTCGGTCGCGTCGGAATGCGCGCCGCTCGTCAAGACCGGCGGGCTGGCCGATGTGGCCGGCGCCTTGCCCCTGGCACTGGCGGCACAGGGCGTCGGGGTCAGGACGCTGCTGCCCGGCTATCCGGCGGTGCTGGCGGCGCTGGGTCCGGCGAA
Organism: Meridianimarinicoccus sp.; assembly: GCA_044221805.1. Taxonomy (GTDB): domain Bacteria; phylum Pseudomonadota; class Alphaproteobacteria; order Rhodobacterales; family Rhodobacteraceae; genus Meridianimarinicoccus. The sequence goes on along the minus strand of JBGAOK010000028.1, from coordinate 9,590 downwards.
AGAGATCCGCGCCACCGGCGACCTGTTCGGGGCCCCGGCGCGTCTGCTCTCGGGCAAAGCCGCGGGGCTGGACCTGCTCGTGCTCGACGCCCCGCACTTCTTCGACCGGCCGGGGTCGATCTATCTGGGACCCGACGGGCGCGACTGGCCGGACAGCCCGGAACGCTATGCCGCGCTGTGCTGGACCGCCATGGAGATCGCCCGGGACGGTGCCGCCGGCTGGAAGCCCGGCCTGATCCATGCCCATGACTGGCAGGGGGGGCTTGCGCCCTATTATCTGAAGAAGCACCTGCCCCGGGTGCCCAGCGTGCTGACCATCCACAACATTGCCTTTCAGGGGCTCGCGCCGGCCGACCGGCTGGCCTCCCTGGGGCTCGATCCCGGCGACTTCCACCCCGGCGGGATCGAGTATTACGGACAGCTCAGCGCGCTGAAGGCGGGGCTGGTCTATGCCAGCCGGCTGACCACGGTCAGCCCGACCTATGCGCGCGAACTGCTGACGCCGGAATTCGGCATGGGGCTGGACGGGCTGCTGCGCCAGCGCCAGGGCGACCTGTCGGGCATCCTGAACGGCATCGATCTGGAGGTCTGGAACCCGGCGACCGACCCGGCGATCGCCCCCTACCGCTCGCCCCAGGGCAAGGCGGTGAACCGGGCTGCGCTCCGGGCCGAGTTCGGCCTGCCCGAGGCGCCCGGTCCGCTTTGCGTGGTGGTCTCGCGGCTGACCGAACAGAAGGGGCTGGACCTGCTGATCGATGCGATGCCCGCGCTGGTGGCCCATGGCGGGCAGCTGGCGCTTCTGGGCACCGGCACGCGCTGGCTTGAAGAGGCCTGGCGCGGCGCGGCGGACCGGCTTCCCGGCGGCGTCGGCGTGCGGATCGGCTATGACGAGGCGCTGTCGCACCGGATGATGGCGGGGGGCGATGCGATCGTGATCCCGTCGCGGTTCGAACCCTGCGGGCTGACCCAGCTTTACGGCCTGCGCTATGGCACGATCCCGGTCGTGGCGCTGACCGGCGGTCTGGCCGACACGGTGATCCCGGCCTCGGACGCCGCGTTGCGCGCCGGCGTGGCAACCGGGCTTCAGGTCTATCCCTTGAGCAGCGAGACCCTGCGCGCCGCCCTTGTCCGGCTGTGCGAGCTGCATGCCGACCATTCCGTCTGGACGCGCCTGCAGGAGAATGCGATGCGCCATCCTGTCGGCTGGGAAATCTCGGCCGCCGAGTATGCAGCCCTTTACAAGGTCCTGACTGGCGCGTGACGGTATGAGTGGAAAGTGGACGATGACTGCCGGCCGCGCCGATCCGATCGGCGCGACCTTCGACGGCGAAGGGGTGAACTTCGCCCTGTTCTCCGGGAACGCGACGCGGGTGACGCTCTGCCTGTTCTCGCGCGACGGGAAGACCGAGGTGCAGCGCATCGACCTGCCCGAACGCGCCGGCGACGTCTGGCACGGCTACGTCGCCGGAATGCGTCCCGGCCAGCTTTATGGCTATCGCGTCGACGGCCCCTATGCGCCGCGGGACGGGCACCGCTTCAATGCCAACAAGCTGCTGATCGATCCTTATGCGAAGCGGCTGATCGGTCATCCGGAGTGGGACGACGCCCTGTTCGGCTTCCGGATCGGCGCGCCAGAGGTCGACCTGAGCTTCGACATCCGCGACAGCGCCCCCTTCATGCCGAAATGCGTGGTCGAGGACCCGGACTTCGCCTGGGGCCCTGCCGGCGCGCCCGACACGCCGATCGCCGAAACGGTGATCTACGAGGCCCATGTGAAGGGCCTGACGGCGCTGCACCCGAAGGTGAAGGAAAAAGAGCGCGGCAGGTTCCTCGGTCTCGCCTCGGCGCCGATGCTGGATCATTACCACCGCCTCGGCATCACCGCAGTCGAGTTGCTGCCGGTGCATGCCTTCCTGAACGACCGCTTCCTCGCCGAAAAGGGCCTGCTGAACTATTGGGGCTACCAGAGCCTTGGCTTCTTCGCCCCCGACCCGCGCTATCTGACGAAGGGCGACATCGGCGAGTTCCAGCAGATGGTGGCGAAGCTGCATGGCGCCGGAATCGAGGTGATCCTCGACGTGGTCTACAACCACAGCGGCGAAGGCAACGAGATGGGGCCGACGTTGGCCTTCCGCGGTCTCGACAACGCCTCGTATTACCGGCTGGCGGATGACCGGCGCTATTACATCAACGACACCGGCACCGGGAACACGATGAACATGGACCATCCCATGGTCCTGCGCATGGTGATGGATTCCCTGCGCTACTGGGTCGAGGTGATGCATGTGGACGGGTTCCGCTTCGACCTCTGCGCCACGCTGGGGCGCACGCCGACCGGTTTCGACCGCGGCGCGTCGTTCTTCGACACGATCCGGCAGGATCCGGTGCTGACCCATGTGAAGCTGATCGCCGAGCCCTGGGACATCGGCCCGGGCGGCTATCAGCTGGGCGCCTTCCCGACCCCGTTCCTGGAATGGAACGACAAGTACCGCGACGGCGTGCGCCGGTTCTGGCGCCGCGATCCGGGCCATGCGGCGGAACTGGCCGGGCGGCTGACCGGATCGGCGCTGCAATTCGACCATTCCGGCCGGCCGGCGACCTCGTCGGTGAACCTGATCACCGCCCATGACGGCTTCACCCTGGCCGACGTGACCGCCTTCAACGAAAAGCACAACCACGCCAACGGCGAGGACAACCGCGACGGCCACGGTGCGAACTACTCCGACAACATGGGTGTCGAGGGCGCGACGAAGGACCGGCGCATCAACACCGCCCGGGCGCAGCGGCGGCGCAACATGCTGGCGACGCTGCTGCTCAGCCAGGGCACGCCGATGCTGCTGGCGGGGGACGAGCTGGGCAACAGCCAGAACGGCAACAACAACGCCTATTGCCAGGACAATCCGACCGGCTGGATCGACTGGGCGGCGGCGGACGAGGATCTGTTCGACTTCGCCGCGCGGATGATCGCGCTGCGCAAGGCGCACCCGATCCTGCGCCAGAAGCGGTTCCTGCATTCCGAACCGCGCGAGGCCGACGGCCGCTCCGACCTGTTCTGGTGGCGCGCCGACGGCCAGCCGATGACGCCCGAAGATTGGCAGGACCCGGGCCTGTCCCATGTGGCGGTCGAGCTGCGTACCGCCAGCGGCACCCCGGCCTATGACGATCAGGAATACGCCCTGTTCCTGGTCTTCAACGCCGGCGGCGCGCTGAGCGTGACCCTGCCGCCCGTGCCCGAGGGCCAGCGCTGGGTGTTCGAGGCGACCTCGGCCCAGCCGCGCCGGGCGCGCGTTGCAGTCAAGGGAAAGACGGTCAAGGTTTCAGACCACTCCGTGGCGATCTTCGTGCTGGAGACGGTGGCGTGACGCCGGCGCTGGCGGCGCTGGCGGGGGCGGTCGGACTCACGCCCGGCTATCACGACCTGACCGGCGGCTGGCGTGCCACCGGCGACGACACCGCCCGCGCGCTGCTGGCGGCCTTGGGGCTCGACGCCGCGACCGAAGCCGCCGCCGCCGCGACCCTTGCCGCGATCGAGGCCGAGGACGCCCCCCGCGCGCTGCCGCACTGGGCGGTGGTGACCGCAGGCGCGCCTGCCAGCCTCACGCCGCGCTGGCCCGTTGACTGGGTACTGGTTCTTGAGGACGGTGGCAGTCTTGAGGGACGGGCCGAGGCGACGCTCGACCTGCCGCCGCTGCCGTCCGGGATCCATCGGATCGAGATCGCCGGCCACGCCAGCTGGGTCCTGGCCGCGCCCGAGACCCTGCCGCTCCCGCCGCGCGCCTGGGGGGTGATGCTGCCGCTCTACGGGCTTCGGACCGCCGAGGCGGGCGGCTTCGGCGATTACGCGGATCTGCGCGACGCGGTCGCGGCGCTGGGACCGCTGGGCGCCAGCTTCGTCGGCATCAACCCGATCCATGCGGGCTTTCCGGCCGATCCGGCGAATTTCAGCCCCTATGCGCCCTCCAGCCGCCAGCGCCTGAACGTCGCCCATATCCATGTGCCGGGCGCGGCGGCAACCCCGGGCGCGCTGGTCGACTATGCCGCCGACCTGCCCGCCCGGTTCGCCGCGCTGGACGCCGCCTTCGCGGCGCTCGGGCCTGACGAGCTTGCCTTGTTCGCCCTCTGGCGCGCCGAGGCCGGGGCGGCGCTGGACCGCTTCGCCACCCATCAGGCCCTGTCCGAAGCCTTCGGCGCCTACTGGCCCGACTGGCCCGAGGCCTATCGCCAGCCCGCAGCACCCGAGGTCGCCGCCTTCGCCGCCGCCCATGCCGACCGCGTCGCCTTCCACGCCTGGCTGCAGTTCATGGCCGAGACCCAGCTTGGTGCGGTGCGCGCGGCGGCAGAGGCGGCGGGGATGGCCTACGGGCTGTACCTGGACCTTGCCGTCGGCACCCATCCGGGCGGGGCCGAGACCTGGGGCGAGCCGGAAAGCTTCATCCGTGGCGTGTCGCTGGGGGCGCCGCCAGATGCCTTCGCGCCGAACGGCCAGTCCTGGGGGTTGGCGCCGCTGAACCCGCACCGGCTGGCCCGCACCGGCTTCCGTGCCCTGGCCGAGACCCTGCGCGCCCAGTTCCGCTTCGCGAAGCTGCTCAGGATCGACCACATCCTCGGCTTCGACCGGGCCTTCTGGGTGCCCGAGGACCGGGGCATTGCCGGCGCCTATGTGACGATGCCGCGCGCCGCGATGCTGGCGGTGGTGCGGATCGAGGCCGCCCGCGCCGGCGCCACGGTGATCGGCGAGGATCTGGGCAACGTGCCCGACGGGCTGCGTGCCGATCTGGCCGCCTCGGGGATCCTCGGCTGCCGGGTCGCCATGTTCGAACGCTGGAGCGACCATCCGCCCGGCTATCGCGCCGCCCATGACTATGACGAGAACGCCCTGGCCGCCTTCGGCTCGCACGACCTGCCGACCTGGGCCGGCTGGCGGCAGGGGCGCGATCTGGACTGGTGGCACGATCTGGGCCAGATCGGCGAGGCCGCCATCGGCGAGGCCCGCGCCCGCCGCGGCGCCGAGATCGCCGGTCTGGACGCCGCCATCGGCTCCGGCAGCAGCGCCGACGACCTGCACCGGTTCCTCGCCCATGCCCGGTCCCGGCTGGTGGCGCTTCAGGCCGAGGATATCCTCGGCCTGGTCGAACAGCCTCGTTCCGCCGGGACGATCTTCGAGCATCCGAACTGGCGCCGCCGCCTGCCGGTTGCCGCGGCCGACCTCGGCACCGACCCGCGCGTGACCGCAACCACCGCGCTGATGCGGGGGATCCGTCCCGCGGCCGACTGAAGCGGCGCGCCCGCGGTGCGGCTCAGCCGTTGATGTCGGTCTTCCAGATCTTCACCTCGGTCCGGCGCACTCCGAAGACGCGGCGCAGCCCGATCCGTGCCATATGCCGCCGATCAGCGAGCCGGCAAAGTTGCGTCGCCGCCAGATCACGCTGAACACGTTGAGGGCGAGCGGATCCTCCGGCGCGCCGACCTGAACCAGCGTGCAATCGCGATCCCGAAGCCCAGGAAGATGAAGCCGGGCACCAGCACCTCGATGATGCCCAGCAGCAGGCCCACTGCCATCCAGACCCACCAGATCGTCAGGAGGGCGCTCATGTGGCGGCCCCCCGGGCGGTGGCCAGAAGCGCCACGACCCCCGTCATCGCATCGGCGGCGTCTGCCGGCATGATGATGGTCTTGGCGCTGGGGCCCGAGGCGACCTTGCCCATCGCCTCGACCTGGGCCATGGCGATCTGGAAGTTCACCGCATCCAGACCGGTGATCTTGATCGCGCGGGCGACGGTCTCGGTCGCATAGGCCTGGGCGTCGGCCTTGACCCGGACCGCCTGGGCGTTCTGGGTTTCGGCATAGAGCCGGGCATCGGCTTCCAGCTGCATCGCTTCCTTCCGCCCGTTGGCCTCGGTCACCTGGGCGCGGCGGGACCGCTCGGCGTTGAGCTGCTGAAGCATGACGCGGCGGGTCGCCTCGTCAAGGCTCACGTCGATGATCTCGGCCCTGGTCACCACGATGCCCCATTCGTCCACCGCGCGTTCCAGGTTGGACTTGATCGTCTCGGTCAGGTCCGAGCGCTGCGCCTGCACCCCGTCCAGATCCATCTTGCCGATCTCGGACCGGATGATGCCGATCACCGTGGCGGTGATCGCCCGGTCGACATTGGCGATCCGGTAGACGGTCTTTTCCGGCTCCAGCACCGAATAGAACACGATCGCCTGCACCTGGATCATGGCGTTGTCCTTGGTGATGGCGTCAAGCTGCACGTCGGGCAGCTGGCGTTCCAGCACCGAGACCCGGTGCTTCACATGGTCCACAAAGGGGATGATCGCGTTCAGGCCGGGGCTCAGCACCGCATGCAGCCGGCCCAGCCGCTCGACCACCCATTTCTCTGACTGCGGCACGATCTTGATCGCGCGGATGATGATCGCGGCGACGAAGATCAGGAACAGGATGGCGATGATGCTGAAATCCGTCCCGGCAAGGAGGAGCCTGATGTCGTCAATAAGCTGGTCCATGTCCCACCACAGGGCTGCAATCGATGTCGACGGGCCGCACGGGCGGCACCGGCCGTCTCCCCGGCCCGGGGGCCTGCGTCCGGTCAGGCCCGCCTGCCCTGGCCCAGCCTAGGCGCGGAACCCGGCGGTCCTGCCTTGATCTAGGTCATCCCATTGGTTGCATTCAACGGGCCCGGCCCCCGAGGTCTGGAAAGCCTGACCCGGCCAGCCGGTCGAGCACCGCCCCGACCCGGGCCGCGGTCGCCGTCCAGTCGGGCAGACGGCCCGCAGCGGCGACGGCCCCGGCCGAGAGCCGGGCGCGCAGCGCTGGTTCGGTCAGCACCCGGCGCAGGGCGGCGGCGAAGCCCGCCGCGTCCCCGGGCGCAACCAGGATCCCGGCGCTGGCCGGCACGGTGTCGGGGACGGCCCCGGCCCGACCCGCGACGATCGGCAGCCCGTGGGCCAGCGCTTCCGCGAAGGCCATGCCATAGCCTTCGTGCCGGGTGGCGAGCGCGAAAAGGCCGGCCTGGCGATAGAGCCGCGACAGCGTCTCGGCTGAGACCTCGCCCCGCAGGTCGACCCGCCCGGCCAGCCCCAGCCGGTCGCGCAGGTCCAACAGGGAGGCGGCCATGCCCGGTTCGTGGTCGCGCCCGACGATCACCGCCTGCCAGGACAGGTCGGCGATCCGCGCCAGCGCGGCCAGCAGGGTGTCGTGCCCCTTCCGCCGCGCCAGCAGGCCCACCGACAGGATGAGCGGCGGCAAGACCGGTACCGGCGGCCCTGTGGGTCGGTCGACCCCCGGCACGGCCACGGTGATCCGGTCGGGTCCGATGCCATAGTCCCGGGCCAGCACCGCGGCGGTGTGCGGGCTCGGCACCAGCACATGGGCGGCAAGCGCAAGGTTCGCCGCCTCGCGCGCCGCCATCCGTGCCGCCCGGTCCGGGCCGATCCCGGCTTCCAGCGCCAGCGGATGATGCACCAGCGCCACCAGCGGCGCCCGCAGCCGCGCCAGCGCCGCGGTCGGCAGCGCGCCGAAGGCCAGCCCGTCGACGATCAGCGGCCAGTCCGCGGGAACCGCGGCCAGCGCCGCCAGCGCCGCCGCCTCGGCCGCAGGGTCGGGATCGGGGAAACCCGCCGGCAGGGCCAGGTGGCGGATCGCGCGCCCCCCGGCGCGCAGGCCCGCAATCAGTCGCGCGTCATAGATCGTGCCCCCGGTCAGGGTCGAGAGATCCCCCGGCACGGCGAAGGCGGCGGGGCACAGGGCTGGGATCCGGTCGGGCATCGGGTCTCCGCCAACGGAAAAGTCATCCGCACCGCATTGCCAGCCGTACCCCGCTTCGACAATCCTTTCCCCGATCACAGCCCTGGACCCGCCCGCATGACGCAAGGCCTCGCCCCGACCCGCGCCATCCCGGAACCCCGTGCCTTGCGGCGCCGCCGGTGGCTGGTGGCCGGGCTGAACCTGGTCACCATCGGGCTTCTGTGCGCGGCCATGGTCGCGCTGATGCGGCCGAACGGCGTGGTCGCGCTGGAATGGGCGATGCTGCTGCCCTTCGTGCTGACCCTGCCCTGGCTCTCGATCGGGTTCTGGAACGCAGTGATCGGCTTCGTGCTCGACATGCGGCTGGCGGATCCGGCCGGCTTCGTCACCCCGGCGCTGACCCGGGTCCGCGGCGACGAGCCGGTGACGCTGCGGGTCGCCATCGTCCTGCCGATCCGCAACGAGACCGCCGAGGCGGCGCTGGCCCGGGTCGAGACCCTGGCGGCAGCGCTGGCGGCGACGCCCTGGGCGGGGCAGTTCGCGTTTCACGTCCTGTCCGACACCGACCGGCCCGGGATCGCCGCCCGCGAGGAACGGCTGGTGGCGGACTGGATCCGGCGTGCCCCGGGAACCCGGATCCACTACCGGCGGCGGGCGGACAACACCGGCTTCAAGGCGGGCAATATCACCGAGTTCCTCGACCGCTGCCATGGCGAGCATGACCTGTTCATCCCGCTGGACGCCGACAGCGTGATGGGCGCGGGCGCGGTGCTGCGGCTGGTCCGGGTGATGCAGGCCAGCCCCGAGATCGGCATGCTGCAGGGGCTGGTGGTGGGCACGCCCGCTGACAGCTTCTTCACCCGCGCCTTCCAGTTCGGCATGCGCCACGGCATGCGCGCCTATACGCTCGGTTCGGCCTTCTGGCAGGGCGATTGCGGGCCGAGCTGGGGCCACAACATGGCGATCCGCACCGACCCGTTCCACCGCCACTGCCGGCTTGACCCCCTGCCCGGAAGCGGGCCGCTGTCAGGCCACATCCTCAGCCATGACCAGATCGAGGCGGCGCTGATGCGCCGGGGCGGGTATCAGGTGCGGGTGCTGGCGGCCGAGGACGAGAGTTTCGAGGACAACCCGCCCAGCCTGCCCGACTTCATCATCCGCGAGCTGCGCTGGTGCAACGGCAACCTGCAATACCTGCGCCTTCTGGCCCTGCCGGGGCTGAAGCCCCTGAGCCGGGTGCAGCTGGTTCTGGCGATCCTGATGTATCTCAGCCCCGCCGCCTGGTTCGCCTTCCTGATCCTGGGCGCCGGGTTGGCCGGCCGGGGCGGGCAGTTCGCGGGCGTGTCCGCTGCCGCCGGCCTGGCCTTCTTCGCCACGGTGATGGCGATGAACCTGATGCCGAAACTCATGGGGCTGGCGCAGGTGCTGGCCGACCCGGCGCAATCCGCGCGCTATGGCGGGCGCGGCCGGGTGATCCTGGGCGGTGCGGTCGAGACGCTGTTCTCGCTGCTGACAGCGCCGGTGGTGGCCTTCGCTGTGGCGCTCGGCGTCGTCCGCCTGATCTTCGGCCGCCGCGCGGTGTGGGAGGCGCAGATCCGCCGCCGCAGCGGTCGGCTGGGCTGGGCCGAGGCGGCACGCGCGCTCTGGCCCCAGACCCTTGCCGGGCTGGCGATGGGCGGCTGGCTGGCGGCGACGGCACCCTGGGCGTTGTGGTTCGCCGCGCCGGTGGCGCTTCCGCTGGCGCTGGCCATCCCGGTCGCGGTGCTGACCACCTGGCCGCCGCTGGGCGACTTCACCCGCCGCCACGGCCTCCTCGCGATCCCCGAGGAGCTGGCCCCGACCCC
>JBGAOK010000027.1:0-34160 GCA_044221805.1 Meridianimarinicoccus sp. | reverse complement strand
CGCCGGTCGGCGTGCCCGAGGCCGGGCGCGAGCCGCACATGATCCTGAAGGGCGGCGAGACCCCGTCGGTCAGCGCCACGGTGGGCTGCAACCAGCTTGCCGGCGGCTACGGGCTGGACGGCGACACCCTGACCTTCGGCCCGATGGCCGCGACGATGATGATGTGCCCCGAACCGCTGGCGACGCTGGAACAGCGCCTAGCGCAGATCCTGTCGGGCAGCCGGACGTGGAAGATCGCCGGCCAGACCCTGACCCTGCGCGACGGCGACAAGGTTCTGGCCGAGTTCGAGGCGGTCTACCTGCACTGACCCCGTCCGGGCCGGCCGCCGCTTCGGCTGGGTCCGAGGCGGCGCGAGGCATTGTCTGGCCGGGATTTTGGTATACCATTTTCCCCGGAGCGGGCGCAGCGGGGCCCCGGGCGAGGGGAGTGGCGGCATGGCAGAAACAGGCGGGGCGCCGGTGGTCGGCTTCATCGGCGTCGGGCTGATGGGCCACGGCATGGCCGCAAATATCCTGATGGGCGGTTTCCCGCTCTGGATCAAGGGCAACCGCAACCGCGCGCCGGTCGACGATCTGCTGGCGAAGGGCGCGCGCGAGGCCGCCAGCCCGCGCGAGATCGCCGAACGGGCGGACATCGTCCAGCTCTGCCTGCCCAACTCGGCCGCGGTCGAGGCTTCCGTCCACGGCACCGACGGCCTGCTCGCCGGGGCGCGGCCGGGACTGATCGTGATCGACTCGACCACCGCCGACCCGGCCTCGACCGAACGGCTGGCGGCCGAGCTGGCCGCGGCGGGGGTGACGCTGGTCGACGCCCCCCTGGGCCGCACGCCCAGGGAGGCCGAGGCCGGCACGCTCGACGCCATGGTTGGCGCCGACGACGCCACCTTCGCCCGGGTGCTGCCGGTGATCGAGTGCTGGGCGGGCAAGATCTCGCGCACTGGACCGGTCGGCAGCGCCCACAAGATGAAGCTCCTGATGAACTTCATCGCGATGGGCTATGCCGCGCTCTATGCCGAGGCGCTGATCCTGGGCGCGAAATCCGGCATCGCGCCGCAGATCGTCCGCGACGTGATCGGGGCGAGCCGGCTGTCCAACGGCTTCTTCGAGACCTTCATGCGCGCGGCGGTCGACCGGGATTTCGAGGTGCACCGCTTCACCATCGAAAATGCCAGCAAGGACGTGCGCTATGGCGCGGCGATGGCGCTGGCCACCGGCACGCTCAACCCGATGGGCGCGGCGGTGCGCAACACCTTCGCCCATGTGGTGGCGACCGGCCATGGCGGCGACTACGTGGGAACGCTGGCCGACCATGTGGCGCGGCTGAGCGGCATCGAGCTGGCCGAGGCGGTGACGGCGGGCAAGGCCCGATGACCCCGCCCGCCAGCCGGGAAGGAAGGACGACCCGATGAGCGACACCCGTGCGCACCGCAAGTTCCGTTCGCAGGAATGGTTCGACAACCCGAACAACCCGGGCATGACCGCGCTCTATCTCGAGCGCTACCTGAACCAGGAATACACCCGCGAGGAATTGCAGGGCGAACGCCCGGTCATCGGCATCGCGCAGACGGGAAGCGACCTGGCGCCCTGCAACAAGATCCATGTCTTCCTTGCCGACCGGGTGAAGGCCGGGATCCGCGACGCCGGCGGCGTGCCGATGGAATTCCCGGTCCACCCGATCCAGGAGACCGGCAAGCGCCCCACCGCCGCGCTGGACCGCAACCTGGCCTACCTGAGCCTGGTCGAGGTGCTGCACGGCTATCCGATCGACGGCGTGGTGTTGACGACCGGCTGCGACAAGACCACGCCTGCCATGCTGATGGGCGCGGCGACGGTGGACATTCCTGCGATCGTCCTGTCGGGCGGGCCGATGCTTGACGGCTGGTGGAACGGCCGGCTGGCCGGGTCGGGCACCATCGTCTGGGAAAGCCGCCGCCTGCTGGCCGACGGACAGATCGACTACGAGGAGTTCATGAGCCGGGTCTGCGCCTCGGCGCCGTCGCTGGGGCATTGCAACACCATGGGCACCGCCTCGACCATGAATGCGCTGGCCGAGGCGCTGGGGATGTCGTTGCCGGGCTGCGCGGCGATCCCGGCGCCGTTCCGCGAACGCATGGCGATGGCCTATCGCACCGGCCGGCGGGCAGTGGAACTGGTGCTGGAGGACCTCCGCCCCTCGGCCATCCTGACCTGCGCGGCGTTCGAGAACGCCATCGTGGTCAATTCCGCCATCGGCGGGTCGACCAACGCGCCGCCGCACCTGCAGGCGATCGCCCGCCACGCCGGGGTCGAGCTTGACGTGACCGACTGGCAGAGGATCGGTTTCGACGTGCCGCTGCTGGTCAACATGCAGCCCGCCGGCACCTATCTGGGCGAGGCCTTCTTCCGCGCCGGCGGCGTGCCGGCGGTGATGGGCGAACTGGCCGCGGCGGGCCGGATCCGCGGCGACGCGATGACCGTGGCGGGCCGGCCGGTGGCCGAGACCATCGCCGGGCAGCGATCCGCCGACCGCGAGGTGATCCGCCCGGTGTCCGACCCCCTGCGCGAGAAGGCCGGCTTCCTCGTCCTCTCGGGCAACCTGTTCGACAGTGCGCTGATGAAGACGTCCGTGATCTCGGCCGATTTCCGGGCCCGCTTTCTGTCCACTCCCGGCGCCCCGAACGTGTTCGAAGGCCGCGCGATGGTGTTCGAGGGCCCCGAGGATTACCATGCCCGGATCAACGACCCGGATCTGGGCATCGACGAGGCGACGATCCTGTTCATCCGCAATGTCGGCTGCATCGGCTATCCCGGTTCGGCCGAGGTGGTGAACATGCTGCCCCCCGACGCCATGGTGCGCGCCGGCATCAATCACCTGCCCACGGTGGGCGACGGGCGGCAGTCCGGCACCTCGGAAAGCCCGTCGATCCTGAACGCCACGCCCGAGGCTGCGGTGGGCGGCGGGTTGGCCCTGCTGCAGACCGGCGACCGGGTGCGGCTGGACCTGAACGCCAGCCGGATGGATGCGCTGGTGCCCGAGGCGGAGTGGCAGGCCCGCCGTGCCGCCTGGACCCCGCCCGCGATCCACCACCAGACACCCTGGCAGGAGATCTATCGCGCCCATGTGGGCCAGCTGGCCGATGGCGGTTGCCTTGAACTGGCGACGGCCTATCGCAAGGTGGCAGCGGACCTGCCGCGCGACAATCATTGAGGAGGTCCGGATGGCCTATGTGGATGGCTTCGTTCTGGCGGTTCCCGATGCGAACCGCGCGGCCTATCTCCGGCTTGCGGAGATCGTGGCCGAGGTGTTCCGCGACCACGGCGCGCTCCGGGTCGTCGAATGTTGGGGCGACGATGTCCCCGAGGGCGTGGTGACCTCGTTCCCGATGGCGGTGAAGGTCGAGCCCGGCGAGTCCGTGGTGTTCTCCTGGGTCGAATGGCCCTCGCGCGCGGCGCGGGATGCGGGGCACCGCAAGACGGTGGAGGACCCGCGGCTCAAGGCCTATGGCGACGCGATGCCCTTTGATGGCAAGCGGATGATCTTCGGCGGCTTCGTCCCGATCCTGGACCGCTGAGCCAACCGACGGGGGAACGCCATGCACAAGACCATCCTGATCACCGGCGCGGGCAGCGGCATCGGCCGTGCCACCGCGCTGCGGTTTCTCGAGGAAGGCTGGCACGTCGCCCTGCTGGGCCGGCGCGAGGCGCCCTTGCGCGAGGTCGCCCGGGACTGGAAGCACGTCCTCGTCCTGCCCTGCGACGTGAGCGAGCCCGAGGCGGTGACCGACGCCTTCGGCCAGCTCGCCCTGGCCTGGGACCGGCTTGACGTGCTGTTCAACAACGCCGGCACCGCCGCCCCCGCCGCGCCGATCGACGAGATCCCGGTCGCGCAGTGGCTGAAGGTCTCGTCCACCAACATCACCGGCATGTTCCTCTGCGCCCGGGCCGCCTTCGCGCTGATGCGCCGGCAGGACCCCCAGGGCGGGCGGATCATCAACAACGGCTCGATCTCGGCCCATGTGCCGCGCCCCGGCTCGGCGCCCTACACCATGTCGAAGCACGCGGTGACCGGGCTGACCCGGACCCTGTCGCTGGACGGCCGGCGCTTCAACATCGCCTGCGGCCAGATCGACATCGGCAATGCCCTGACCGAGCTGTCCGAACGGATGCTGAAAGGCGTCGCCCAGGCCGATGGCAGCACCAGGCCCGAGCCGATGACGGACGTGTCCCATGTGGCGAACGCGGTCCTGCACATGGCGTCGCTGCCGCTGGACACCAACGTGCAGTTCATGACCGTGATGGCCACCGCAATGCCCTATATCGGCCGCGGCTAGGCCCGGGTGTGACGCGCAAAAGCCTTGCGAAGGCTTTTGCCAAGAGCCTTTGCAAGGCTCTTGGGCGTTGCACCGGGGACGGGCCTCAGCCTGTTGGGCGGCGGGCGCGGATCTGCTGCTCGCGCCAGCCGATATAGGCCCCCGAGGCGACGATGATCGCCGCCCCGACCAGCGTCGACGCACCCGGCATGGTGCCGAAGACGACGATCCCCGCCAGCGTGGCATAGACCAGCTGGACATAGAAGATCGGCGACAGGAGCGAGGCATCGGCATAGCGGTAGGCAAAGTTGACCAGGGTATGGCCCGAGACGCCGAAGGCGCCGATCGCGGCCATCACCAGCCAGCCCGCCCCGGTCTCCGGCCAGGTCCAGCCGGCGATCACGAAGGGCAGGAGCGTCGCCGCGGCGATGCCGCTCGACCAGATCTGGCTGACCGCGTTGGTCTCCTGCCCGGCCAGGAAACGGGTCGTCAGCATGTAGAAGGCGGTGAAGCACATGGCGGCGAGCGTCAGCAGCATCGCCGGCTGGAAACTGGCGCCCCAGGGCTGGATCACCACCAGCACGCCAAGGAAGCCCACCGCGACCGCGGCCAGCCGGCGCGGCCCCACTTTCTCGCCCAGGATCGGCGCGCTGAGCAGGGTGACCGCGATCGGCCCGGCGAACATGATCGTCGTTGCCGTGGTCAGCGCCAGATCGCGCAGGGCGAGGAAGTTCAGCACCGTCGACAGCATCAGGAAGATCGAGCGCAGGAACTGCCAGAGCGGGCGGCGCGAGCGGAAGGCGCGCGGCCCCTCGGTCGGCAGGTACACCGCGACCGAGATCAGGAAATGCCCGAAATAGCGGACGAAGGCGACCTGCAGGGTCGGAAGCCCGGCGAGGATCAGCCACTTGCCCGAGGTGTCGATGCCGCAGAAGCAGGCCGTGGCGCCAAGGACCAGCAGGATGCCAAGGAGCGCCCGGTCCTCGCGCGGGCGGACCTCGATGCGGGAAGGGGCGGCGGCAGCGACTTTGCGGATCTCGGGCGGCAGGGCAGCTGGGTCTGTGGCGGCGTGGCGGGCTGGCGGGTCGCGGCGTTCGTCTGGGGGCATCGGGGCAACGCGGGTCAGGACTGGTACGGAACAGCGGACCCGTCTGGGGGTCCTGCGGGCGAAACGGCAGAAGGTCGCGGATGCGGAAATGGCCGCTACATCACGGCGCCGATCTGCCAGGGCACGAATTCATAGGCGCCGAGCCCCTGTGCCTCGGACTTGGTCCGCTCGCCCGAGGCCACGCGCAGGACCATGTCGTAGATCTCGCGCCCGACCTCGGCGACGCTGGCGCCGTCGCTCAGGATGCGGCCGGCATTGATGTCCATGTCCTCGGTCATGCGGGTGTACATCTCGGTATTGGTGGCGATCTTCAGCGAGGGCGACGGCTTCGCCCCGAAGGCCGAGCCGCGGCCGGTGGTGAAGGCCATCAGCTGGCAACCCGAGGCGATCTGGCCGGTGGCGCTGACCGGGTCGTAGCCGGGGCTGTCCATGAAGACAAATCCCTTCGCCGTGATCGGCTCGGCATATTTGAAGACGCCGGTCAGCGGCGTGGTGCCGCCCTTCGCCGCCGCGCCGAGCGATTTCTCGAGGATCGTGGTCAGCCCGCCCTTCTTATTGCCGGGCGAGGTGTTGTTGTCCATCGAGCCGCGGTTGCGTTCGGTATAGTCCTCCCACCAGGCGATCAGGTCGATCAGCTTGCGCCCCACCGGCTCGGTCACCGCGCGGGCGGTCAGCAGATGCTCGGCGCCATAGATCTCGGGGGTTTCCGACAGGACGCCGGTCCCGCCCTGGGCCACCAGAAGATCGACGGCGTGGCCCAGGGCGGGGTTTGCGGTGATGCCGGACCAGGCATCCGACCCGCCGCATTGCAGCGCGAGCATCAGGTCCGAAACCGGACAGGGCTCGCGCGTGAATTCGTTCACCAGCGGCAGCATCGCCTCGATCTTGCGGATGCCCAGCTCAACCGTCTTGCGGATGCCGCCCACGTCCTGGATGTTCATGGTCTGGAACAGCGGGCCTGCCTTCAGGCCATAGGCCTCGACCAGCCAGTCGATCTGGTTCACCTCGCAGCCCAGACCGGCCATCAGCACGCCCGCCACGTTCGGGTTGCGGGCATAGCCCCACATCACCCTCTGCAGCGTCTCGAGCCCCTCGCCGGTGCCCATGCCGCAGCCGGTGCCGTGGACGAAGGCGCTGACCCCGTCCACATTGGGGAAGGCTGCCAGCCGGTCCGGGGTGAAGTGCTCGGCGATCTTCCGGGCCGCCGTGGCCGAGCAGTTGACCGAGGTCAGGATGGCGATGGTGTTCCGCGTGCCCGCCGGGCGACCGTCGCGGCGATACCCCATGAAGCTGTCGCGCACCGCGTTCGCTGGCGGCGGCACCAGGTTGGTGGCGAAGGCGTAGTCATGGGACACCGCCCGGAATTCCAGATTGTGGGTGTGGACATGTTCGCCCGCGGCGATGTCTCCGGCGGCATAGCCGATGATCTGGGCGTATTTGAAGACCGGCGCCCCGTTCGGGATCGCCACCGTCGCCATCTTGTGGCCGCGCGGGATCAGCGCGCGGGCGGCCACACCGTCGGCTTCGGTTCCGGTCTCGAGCGGGACGGCGGCGGTGAGGACGTTATCTCTGGGGGACAGGCGGATGGTCTTCATGCGTGGCCTCGGCAGGATAGGGCGGATCCGGGCCGGCTATGGTGCGGCGGCCGGTGCGGGAGAGGCAGGGGTGCCGGGACGACCGGCCACACGGTCTGGCGCCCCGGTGCCGGCGCGGTGGCCGGCACAGCCGCAAGCGTTCTGCAGGCGGCACGCATCGTGGCTCCTCCGGTCGATGCCCGGGGAAGGTCGGGGACGATGGCTGGCCAGCGGCGCACTTCGGGGAATTCCCTGAGATCGGGCGGCATCCATGCCGGCCCGTTGGCCAGACTAGCGAATGCTGCCTCGACATTCAACCGGGTCTGGTATACCAGATTGGCGCAGCCGCGGGAGGACGGAAGAACGTGCCGGATCAGGACGATGGATTGCGTTTTTCAGCCAGTGCGGAGGCGTCGCCGCTGGTCCAGCGGCTGGCCGACCTCCTGCGCCGGGACATTCTCGTCGGCCGGCTGAAGCCCGGCGCGACGGTGAAGGAACGGGACACGGCGGATGACCTTGGCGTGTCCCGGACTCCGATGCGCGAGGCGATCCGGGTCCTGGCGAAGGAGGGTCTGGTGGTGCTGCGCCCGGCGCGCAGCCCGGTGGTCGCCGACCCGACCCTGAAACAGGTGACCGACGACCTGACCGTGCTGGTGGCGCTGGAAACCCTGTCGGTGGAACTGGCCTGCCGCAATGCCTCCGACGCCGACCTCGAGATGATCGAGACCATCCAGCAGCGCATCGCGCAGTCCTATGCGACGTCGCACCCGGCGGATCTGTTCGGTATCGACATGGCCTTCCACCGGGCGATCGCGCGGGCCTCGCACAATGTCTCGCTGGCCGAGACCCACGGCGCCTTTCTGGCCCGGCTGTGGCGCGCGCGCTATCTGTCGGCCAGCCAGCGGCGCAACCGCGAACGCGTGCTGAGCCAGCATCAGGCGATCATGGACGGGCTCAGGGCGCGCGACGTGGACGCAACCCGCGCCGCGATCGCGGCGCATCTGGAACCGCTGGCCAGCCACATCGCCGAGGTCTATGACGACCCCGAAGCTCGGGCGAGCCACGTTCTGGCGCCCACCGACGGCGCGTAACAGGTCATCACGGAGTGCAGCGATGAAACTGCTCAGATACGGCCCCTTGGGCCGCGAACGCCCCGCCATGCTCGACGGGGACGGGCGTGTGCGCGACCTGTCCGGCCATGTCGCGGACCTTGCCGGTGCGACGGTCTCGCTCGAGGCCTTGGCGCGGCTGAAGACGATCGATCCGGCCAGCCTGCCGCTGGTGGCCGATCCTGGACGGATCGGGGCCTGTCTGGCCAGCGTGCCGAACTTCTTCTGCATCGGCCTGAACTATGCCCGCCACGCCGCCGAGACCGGCGCCAAGGCCCCGCCCGAGCCGGTGATCTTCAGCAAGGCCACCAGTGCGCTGTCGGGCCCCTTCGACGACGTGGTGATCCCGCGCGGGTCGGTGAAGTCGGACTGGGAGGTCGAGCTGGGCGTGGTGATCGGGCGCGAGACGCTCTATGTCTCCGAGGCCGAGGCGCTGTCCCATGTGGCGGGCTACTGCACCATCAACGACCTGTCCGAACGCGAGTTCCAGGCCGAACGGGCCGGGCAGTGGATCAAGGGCAAGTCGGCGCCGACCTTCGCGCCGATCGGGCCGTGGCTGGTCACCGCCGACGAGGTGCCCGACCCGCAGGACCTGCGCCTGTGGCTGACCCTGAACGGCGAGACCATGCAGGACAGTTCGACCGCCGACATGATCTTCACCGTGGCGCAGGTCATCGCCTCGATGTCGCGCTACATGAAGCTGATGCCGGGCGACGTGATCTCGACCGGAACGCCCCAGGGGGTCGGGCTGGGCATGAAGCCGCCGCGCTTCCTGAAGCCGGGCGAGGTGATGGAGCTTGAGGTCGAGGGTCTGGGCCGCCAGCGCCAGACCACCGTCGCCGCCATCTGAACCGGCCGGATGCCGGCCGGGCCCGCCAGCCCCGGGACCGGGACGCCGCCGATCCCGCCGATGCCTGGGTGGCGGCCCTTGACCTGAATCATCCACGGCCGGCCCGGCTGCCCTATCCTGCGCCGGGTGACCGGCTGTCCGGGCGACCGGCCGCGGCAGCCCGATGGCCCGGTCCCGAAGCGAAGGCGGTGCGATGGCGCTCTCCGATCCCCACAGCCTGAGCGCCGAGGCCTGCCTCGACGCGCTTGACGCCGCGCCCGAGGGGCTGAGCTCGGCCGAGGCCGCGCGGCGGCTGGCCGATCTGGGGCCGAACCTGCTGCCCGAGGCGCGGGGGCGGGGACCGCTGCGGCGCTTTCTGGTCCAGTTCCACAATGTGCTGATCTATGTCCTGCTCGGTGCCGCGCTGGTGACGGCGGCGCTGGGGCACGGGGTCGATACCGGGGTGATCCTTGCCGTGGTGCTGGTCAACGCGGTGATCGGCTTCGTGCAGGAAGGCCGGGCCGAAGCGGCGATGGCGGCGATCCGCACCCTGCTGGCACCGCAAAGCGCGGTCCTGCGCGACGCCGCGCGGATCACCGTCGCGGGCGCCGATCTGGTTCCCGGCGACATCGTGCTGCTGGAGGCCGGCGACCGGGTGCCGGCCGACCTGCGCCTGATCGAGGCGCGCGGCCTTGCGGCGCAGGAGGCGATGCTGACCGGGGAATCCGTCCCGGCCGAAAAGGCGGTCGCGCCGGTGCCGGCCGCGGCGCCGCTGGGCGACCGCGCATCGATGTTGTGGTCCGGCACGCTGGTCACTCAGGGATCCGCCCGGGGCGTGGTGGTGGCCACCGGCGCGGGGACCGAGATCGGCCGGATCGGCGGTCTTCTGGCCGGGGTCGACGAGTTGACCACGCCGCTGGTGGCGCAGATGGACCATTTCGCCCGCTGGCTGTCCTTCCTGATCCTGCTCGCCTCGGGCCTGCTGCTGGCTTGGGGCTATGTGCTGGGCCATCAGGACTTCGCCGGCATGTTCATGGCGGTGGTGGGCGTCGCGGTGGCGGCGATCCCGGAAGGCCTGCCGGCGGTGATGACGATCACGCTGGCCATCGGGGTGCAGGCCATGGCCCGGCGCAACGCCATCGTCCGCCGCCTGCCGGCGATCGAGGCAATCGGGTCGGTGTCGGTGATCTGCACCGACAAGACCGGCACCCTGACCCGCAACGAGATGGTGGCGACCCTGGTCGAGACCCCGGCCGGACGGTTCACGGTGGCGGGCGAGGGCTATGCCCCGAAAGGCGCGGTGACCCCGCCGGGGGATCTGGCCGCGCTCGGTCGGACGGCCGCGCTCTGCAACGATGCCGCCATCGCGGAGCAGGACGGCGCCTGGCAGGTCGAGGGCGACCCGATGGAGGGCGCGCTTCTGGCCCTTGCCCTGAAGCTGGTCGCCGACCCGCGCCCCTCGGCCCGGCGGCTGGACGCACATCCCTTCGATGCGCGCCACCGCTTCATGGCGGTCCTGAGCGAGGACGCCGGCGGACGCTGCATCCACGTGAAGGGCGCGCCCGAGCGCGTGCTCCTGATGTGCCGCGACATCGACCCCGACCACTGGCACCGGCGGGCCGATGCCATGGCGGCGCAGGGGCTGCGCGTCCTGGCCCTGGCGCACCTGCCGACCGATGCGGCGCGGATCGACCTCGAAGCCATGGACGGCAACCTCGGCTTCCTCGGGCTGGTCGGGCTGATCGACCCGCCCCGTCCCGAGGCGGTCGCCGCCGTTGCCGAATGCCACGCCGCCGGGATCCGGGTGAAGATGATCACCGGCGATCATGCCGGCACCGCGGCCGCGATCGCCCGGGCGATCGGCCTGACCCACCCGGCGCCGGTCCTGACCGGGGCCGAGATCGAGCGTCTGGGCGATGCCGAGCTTGCGCTCAGGGTCGCCGAGGTCGACGTCTTCGCCCGCACCAGCCCCGAGCACAAGCTGCGCCTGGTCCGCGCCCTGCAGGCCCAGGGCCTGACGGTGGCGATGACCGGCGACGGGGTGAACGACGCGCCGGCGCTGAAGCGCGCCGATGCCGGCATCGCCATGGGTCTGAAGGGATCCGAGGCGGCGAAGGAGGCGGCAGTGCTGGTGCTGGCCGACGACAACTTCGCCACCATCGTCGAGGCGGTCCGCGAGGGGCGCACGGTCTATGACAACCTGATCAAGGTGATCAGCTGGACCCTGCCGACCAGTGCCGGGGCCTCGGCGGTGGTGGTGCTGGCGCTGCTGGCGGGCTTCGCGCTGCCGGTGACGGCGGTGCAGATCCTGTGGATCAACCTGATCACCGGGATCACGCTGGGCATGGCGCTGGCGTTCGAGCCGACCGAGCCCGGCACCATGGCCCGACCGCCGCGGCCGCGGCACCAGCCGATCCTGTCCGGCGCGC
Organism: Meridianimarinicoccus sp.; assembly: GCA_044221805.1. Lineage (GTDB taxonomy): Bacteria > Pseudomonadota > Alphaproteobacteria > Rhodobacterales > Rhodobacteraceae > Meridianimarinicoccus. The sequence goes on along the minus strand of JBGAOK010000027.1, from coordinate 22,822 downwards.
TGGTCTGGCATGTGGTGCTGATGGCGACGCTGTTCCTGGCGGCGGTCTTCGCGGTCTTCACCTCGGCAATCGACCGGGGCCACTCCCCGGAACTGGCCCGCACCATGGCAATGAACATGCTGGTGGTGCTGGAGATCTTCAACCTGTTCTACACGCGCAACATCCACGGCACCTCGCTGACCTGGGCAGCGGTCCGCGGTACCCGGGCGGTCTGGGCGAGCGTCGTCGCGGTCACCGCGGCGCAGCTTGCGGTGACCTACCTGCCGCCGCTGCAGGCGATGCTGGGCACACGGCCGGTACCCCTTGCCGACGGGCTGCTGATCATCGGCATCGGCGCCGCGTTCTTCGCCATCCTCGAGATCGAGAAGCAGATCCGTCTCGGGGTGCGGGGCTGAGCGCCGGACGTGCCCGCGGCGGCCAGTCAGATCCTGCCTCAAACGCTGTCCGGGGGGCAGTCGGGGCCCTTGCCCCGCCCCGGGCGCCAGTCGCTGACCAGCCCGCCGGCGACAATCAGCGCCGCCCCAGACCGGTTCCCCCAGGCGCTGCGGCTCAGGGCAGAGCCGGGAAATCGCCGCGCCGGTGCCCGTCGGCCAGACGGCGCAGCCCGTCGGGCGCCAGAACCTCGACCCGGTCGCCCCACTGGTAGAGATGCCAGGCCATCTCGAGCCAGCCCGAGGCGGCGAAGCGCACGGTGACGGCGCCGTCCTCCTCGTCGGTCACCTGCTGGTCGGGGTGGAACACGAAATCCCGCGCCACCGGGGCGGCCTCAGGCGTGAACCGCCAGACCACCTCGTCGAACTCGCCGTCGGCGTGGAACGACCCGAAGGCGCGGGCGGAATGGGCGTCGAGGCTGAAGTCCGGGTCGCGCGCGAAGGACTGCGCCTCGAGCCGCGCCGATGTCAGGCGGTCGAGCCGGAAATGCCGCAGCCTGCCGTCGCTGTCCCGGTCCCGGGCGACCAGATAGCGCCGGACGCCCAGCAGCAGCCCGTAGGGTTCCACCAGCCGCTGGCGCGGCGCCTCGTCCAGATTGCCGGCATAGCTGATGGTCAGCAGGTTCGGCGCCTTCAGCGCCTCGGCGATGGTGGCCAGGATCACCGGATCGGTACGGACCCGAGGCCCGGGGCGCGAGGCATAGCCGTTGGCCTCGAGCGCCGCCTCGGCATCGGCTTCGGCCCGGCGGGCATGGGGTCCGGGCATCGCCGCCAGCAGCCGGTCGCGCAGCGACCCGAGCGCCCGGGCGACCAGGATCTCGCCCTCGTGCCCGGCCCGTCGGATCGCCATCTCGACCGCCGCAAGCTCGCTGTCGCGAATTCCCTGAGACAGCATCAGCCGGGCGTCGTGGCCGCGTAACCGCCAGAACTTGCGGCGCTGGTCGTCGGTCAGGGTCTCGACATTGGGAAAGCAGGACTCCAGCGCCCGGGTCATCCGCTGCGCCGTGCGCCGGTCGACGCCGAAGGTTTCCTCGATTTCGACGAGTCCGACCCCGAAATGGCGCGACGCCGCCATCTCGGCCAGTCGAAGAAGGTCCGTAGCCTTGCCGAACGATGACATGCGCAATCCCGTGACAGAAAATGACAGGCCCCCAAATTAGGAGTGGGGATGCGGCCTGTCGATGCGATTCTCCCCTCGATCCTTTTGAAACGTAGAACTTTTTAGCCGTTGAGGGGGTTCGGCAGGCCGCACCGTGCCCGCAGAAGCCGGGATCCGGCGCGATCCGATCGCCCCTGTCGCGGGGGCAATCGAAGCCGCCGCCACGCCCGGCCCGCCGGTTCATCCGGGTCTGGCCCCGGACACGGGAAGAAAGGCCGCCGGGGGGCGGCCTCTCTCACTCGATACGGGTGGAACCGGGTTACGCAGCGGCTTCCAGCGGGATGCCTTCCTCGTCGGTTTCGATCTCGCCGTTGAGGACCGCGTTCAGACGGTCCTGATCCAGTTCGCCTTCCCATTTGGCGACGACCAGGGTGGCGACCGCGTTGCCGATGAAGTTGGTCAGGGCGCGGACTTCCGACATGAACCGGTCAACCCCCAGGATCAGCGCCATGCCGGCGACCGGAACCGAAGGCACCACCGAGAGCGTGGCGGCGAGGGTGATGAAGCCGGCCCCGGTGATCCCGGCGGCGCCTTTCGAGGACAGCATGGCGACGAGCAGCAGGATCACCTGATCGCCGATCGACAGGTCGATGCCGCAGGCCTGGGCGATGAAGAGCGCTGCCAGCGTCATGTAGATGTTGGTGCCGTCGAGGTTGAACGAATAGCCGGTCGGGACGACGAGGCCAACCACCGAACGCTTCGCGCCGGCCAGCTCCAGCTTCTCCATCAGCGAGGGCAGCGCGGCTTCCGACGACGAAGTGCCGAGAACCAGCAGCAGTTCTTCCTTGAGGTAGCGGATCAGCTTGAGGATCGAGAAGCCGTTCCACCAGGCGACGGTGCCGAGGACGACCAGCACGAAGATCAGCGCGGTCAGGTAGAAGGTGCCGACCAGCATGGCGAGGTTGACGACCGAGGCGATGCCGTACTTGCCGATGGTGAAGGCCATTGCGCCGAAGGCACCGATCGGGGCTGCCTTCATCAGGATCTCGACCAGCTTGAAGATCGGGTTGGTCATCGACTGGAGCAGGTTCAGGACCGGGGCGCCGCGCTCGCCGACAGCGGCCAGGGCGATGCCGAACAGGATCGAGAAGAACAGCACCTGAAGGATGTTGCCGTCCGCGAACGCGCCGACCACGGTGGTGGGGATGATGCCCTGCAGGAAGCCGACGACGGTGGTGTCATGCGCCTTGGCGGCATAGTCGGCGACCGCCTTGCCGTCGAGCGTCGCCGGGTCGATGTTCAGGCCGGCGCCCGGCTGGACGATGTTGCCGACCAGCAGGCCGACGACCAGGGCGAGGGTCGAGAAGGTGATGAAATAGGCGAAGGCCTTGCCCGCGACGCGGCCGACCTTCTTCAGATCCGACATGCCGGCGATGCCGGTGGTCACGGTCAGGAAGATCACCGGCGCGATGATCATCTTCACCAGCTTGACGAAGGCATCGCCCAGCGGCTTGAGGCTGGCGCCGACCTCTGGCCAGAAATGCCCGACGGTGATGCCGAGGACGATGGCCGTCAGCACCTGGAAGTAAAGCTGGCGGTAGATCGGCTTCGAGCCGTGAAGCTCGGCGGGCGCGTGGTGGGCGATGTGCATGTGGGTGGGTCCTCCGGGGGTGGCGGGGCGCGGGATGCGCTCGGGTGATCCTTGGTGCCGCGGTGGGCCCGCGGTCGCATGTCCCACCAAGCAAGTCCCGTGCCAGGATGCGGCATTCCATTATCATGCGATAAAACAATAACTTGACGGATCATGCCCGGCGCCGTCTGTGCGGATTTCCGCACTGGACCGCTGGCCAAGGGCGGCCGTCCGCACTAGCATCGCGGCGGGGAGGACGGCGCAGTGGCGATCACGCATCCGGCCGGGACAGGCGCAACGGACGGGCACGCGGGGCGACCGGCCCGACGCCGGGGCGTCGCTGTGCTGGCCTTTGCGGTCTGGGCGGTGCTGCTGCTTCTGGCCGTGGCGGCGGCCGGGCGGGTCGCCAGCGAACGCGCCGCCGGCGAGCTGGCGGAACGGGCGGCGGCGGCCGGGTCGCTGGCCAGCGCGGCTCTGGCCTCGACCATCGAGAAGCAGCGCCTGGTGCCGATGCTCCTGTCCCGCGACCCCGAGGTGCTGGCCCTGCTGGCCGCGCCCAGTGCCGCGGCGCGCCGGGCGCTGGACGACAAGCTGGCCGCGATCGGGGCCGAGGCGGCGTCCTCGGTGATCTATGTGGTCGGGGCCGACGGCATCGCCATCGCCGCCAGCAACGACAACACGCCGGAAAGCTTCGTCGGCAGCGACTATGGCTTCCGGCGCTATTTCACCGCCGCGATGGCCGGGGGCGCGGCGCAGCAATATGCGCTTGGCACGGTGAGCCGGCGGCCGGGCCTTTACCTGTCGCGCCGGGTCGACGGGCCTTCGGGGCCGCTCGGGGTCGTGGTGGTGAAGGTCGAGTTCGACGGGCTCGAGGCGCGCTGGCGCGACAGCGGGCTGGTGGTGCAGGTCACCGATGGCGATGGCGTGGTGCTGGCCACCACCAACCCGGCCTGGCGCTTCGGCGCCACCGGGCCGGTGGCCGATCCGGTGGCGCTGCGCGCCGCGCTCCAGATCGGCGATGCGCCCTTCGCCCGGGTGCCGGTGGATCTGCACGACGACGGCACTGCCGCGATCGACGGCCGCCTCTTCGCCCATGCCGCCCAGCCGGTGGGTCCGTCGGCGCCGGACTGGCGCCTGTCGGTGTTCCTTCCTGCCGAGGCGACGATGGCCGCCGCCTCGCGCAGTGCGCAGCTGACCACTCTGCTGGCCGGGCTGCTGCTCTGCGTCGCGGGCTGGGTCTGGCTGCGCCGGCGCCGCTGGGCCGAGGCGCGGCAGGCGGCGCTGGCGGCGATGAACAGCGAGCTGGAGCACCGGGTCGCCACCCGCACCGCCCAGCTGAACCTCAGCAACGCCGCGCTGGCGGCCGAGATCGCCGAGCGCGCCGCCGTCGAAAGCCGGGCCCGGCAATTGCGCGACGACCTGGCGCAGGCCAACCGGCTGTCGATCCTGGGGCAGGTCTCGGCGGGGGTGGCGCATGAGATCAACCAGCCGGTGGCGGCGATCCGCACCTATGCCCAGACCGGCCAGCAGCTGATCGACACCGGCGCGGTGCCCGAGGCCCGCGAGAACCTGGCCGAGATCGTCGCCATCACCGACCGGATCGGGGCGATCACCCAGTCGCTGAAGGGCTTTGCCCGGCGCGGCAAGGGCGACCTGCGCCCGATCGAGGTCGAGGCGGCGGTGGACGGCGCTCTGTCGCTGCTGGCCGGCCGCATCCGCGACGCCGGCGTCGAGATCCGCCGCGACCCGGTACTGCCCGGCGCCAGCGTGACCGCGGGGCGGATCCGGCTGGAGCAGATCCTGGTGAACCTGCTCCAGAACGCGCTGGACGCGCTGGCCGGCCGGCCCGACCCGGCGATCACCATCGCCGTGGCCGAGACCCCGGCCACCGTCACCATCACCGTCCGCGACAACGGCACCGGCATCCCCGACGCGGTGCGCGACCAGCTGTTCATGCCCTTCACCACCACGAAGGAGAAGGGCCTGGGCCTAGGCCTGGTGATCTCGGGCGACCTGGCCCTAAAATTCGGCGGCACCCTCAGGCTGGAACCGGCCCGCCCGGACCGACCCGGCACCGCCTTCACGCTGGAACTTCCGAGGCCCGCATGACCGCTCCCGTGATCTTCGTGGACGACGATCCCGACCTGCGCCGGGCGACGACGCAGATGCTGAAGCTGGCCGGCTTCGCGGTGCAGGCCTTCGACGGCGCCGAGGCCGCGCTGGCCGCGATCGATCCGGGCTTCGCGGGGCCGGTGGTCACCGATATCCGGATGCCGCGGATGGACGGGCTGGACCTGTTCCGCAGGGTCAGGGAAATCGACCCCGAGCTGCCGGTCCTGCTGGTGACCGGCCATGGCGACGTGGCGCTGGCGGTGGCGGCGATCAAGGACGGCGCCTATGACTTCATCGCCAAGCCCTTCGACGCCGAACGGCTGGCCACCGCGGTCGCCCATGCCGGCGAGAAGCGCCGCCTGGTGCTGGAGAACCGCCGCCTGCGCGCCGCGGCCGAGGCGCCGGCCGGCCTGCCGCTGATCGGCGACACGCCGGCGATCCTGCGGCTGCGCGACACCATCCGGCAGATCGCCGATGCCGACGTGGACGTGCTGGTCCTGGGCGAGACCGGCACCGGGAAGGAGGTGGTGGCGAGCCTCCTGCACCAGTGGAGCCGGCGGAAGGCGCGGAACTTCGTCGCGCTGAACTGCGGCGCCCTGCCCGAGACGGTGCTGGAAAGCGAACTGTTCGGCCACGAGGTCGGCGCCTTCACCGGCGCCGAACGCAAACGGGTGGGCCGGATCGAACACGCCGGCGGCGGCACGCTGTTCCTGGACGAGATCGAATCCTGCCCGCCGGCGATCCAGGTGAAGCTGCTCAGGGTGCTGGAAACCCGCGAGGTGGAACCCCTCGGCACCAATGAACGCCGCAAGCTCGACCTGCGCGTGGTGGCGGCGACCAAGACCGACCTGGGCGACCCGGCCGCCCGCGGCAGTTTCCGCGAGGATCTCTATTACCGGCTGAACGTCGTGACCCTGCGGATTCCGCCGCTCCGGGAACGGCGGGGCGACATCCCGCTCCTGTTCGCGCATTTCCTGAAACGCGCCGCCGACCGCTTTGGCCGCCCGCTGCCCGAGATCGCCGCGGCCGAACGCGACTGGCTCGACCGCCATGACTGGCCGGGGAACGTGCGCGAGCTGCTGCATTTCGCCGACCGGGTGGCGCTGGGGCTGGCCCCGGTGCCCGACCTCGTTCCCGGGACCGGGACCGCAGCGGGATCCGCAGCGGGTGGCACGCTGCCCTCGGGCAGCCTGCCGGACCTGATGGACCGGCACGAATCCCAGCTGATCCGCGCCGCCCTGCGCCGCCATGGCGGCGACGTGCGCTCGACCATCGAGGCGCTGGGGATCCCGCGCAAGACCTTCTACGACAAGCTCAAGCGCCACGGCATCCAGCGCGCCGACTTCGACGCCGATGCCTGACCTGGGTAGCTGCCCGTGGACTCTGCCCGCAAATCGGGCATTGCCCGTGCCCCGCCCGGCCCGCCAGCCAACCAGCGATTGACTGACTTCGCGGCAGCGGTGTTAACCTATCGGCAACGCGCCCGGCGAACGCGGCGCCGACAGGGACGGGGAGGCAGGCTGTGACCGGACGCGTGGCGGTTCTTGGGGGCGGTATCGGCGGGCTGACGGCGGCGCATGAACTGCTCCTGCGCGGCTTTGCGGTCGAGGTGTTCGACGCCAAGACGATTCCCGGCGGCAAGTCCCGCACCATTCCGGTCCCGGACTCGGGCGTGGCGGGGCGGCGTGACCTGCCCGGCGAGCACGGCTTCCGCTTCTTCCCCTCCTTCTACGAACACCTGCCCGACTCGATGTCGCGGATTCCCTTCGGGCCGGACGGGGCGACCTGCGCCGACAACCTGATCGGCGTGCAGGTCATCAACGTCGCCCGCTACGACCATCCCGGCATCGACCTTCTGGCCCGGATGCCGCGGTCGATCTCGGATCTGAAGATCCTGTTCCACGAACTGTTCGGCGGCGTCTCGCCGCTGTCCGAGGGCGACCTGACCTTCTTCGCGGGCAAGCTCTGGCAGGTGATGACCTCGTGCGAGGAACGCCGCCTGGCCGAGCTTGAGCAGCAGTCCTGGTGGGATTTCGTCGATGCCGGCCCGCGCGGCGAGGCCTACCAGAAATTCCTGGCCGAGGGCCTGTCCCGGTCGCTGGTCGCCGCACGGGCGCAGGAGGGCAGCGCCCGCACCGTGGGCCAGATCCAGGTCCGGCTGGCCGAAGGCATCATCGCCGGCACGCTCGGCACCGACCGGGTGCTGTCCCGCCCCACCAGCGAGGCGCTGCTGGACCCCTGGATCGCCGAGATCGAACGCCTTGGCGGGGTCTATCACCGCGAGACCGTCGTCACCGCCATCACCATGGCGCAGGGGCGCGTCGCCTCGGTCACGGTGACGGCGCCGGACGGCGAACGGGTGATCCTCGCCGACCAGTTCGTCTCGGCCATCCCGATCGAGCAGTTCGCGCCGCTGATCACCCCCGACATGCTGGCGGCGGACCCGGGGTTGCAGAACGTCATCGACCTGGCGCCCAACGTGCGCTGGATGAACGGCATCCAGTTCTTCCTGACCGAGGATCCCGATCTGCCCTTCGGCCACTCGCTCTATGTGGATTCGCCATGGGCGATCACCTCGATCTCCGAGGCGCAGCTGTGGACGAGCATGGACATGTCCAGCTATGGCGACGGCAAGGTGCGCGGCGTCCTGTCGGTGGACATCTCGGACTGGGACAAGGCCGGCACCCTGATCCCGACGGCGGCGAAGGATCTGCCGCTGGACAAGATCGCCGAGGAGGTCTGGTACGAACTGAAGCGGGCGCAGAATGTCGGTGGCCGCGAGGTGCTGCGCGACGACATGCTGCACAGCTGGTTCGTGGACACCGATATCGAGCTGGACCATGCCGACCGGCCGCATCCCCGGGTGAACCTGGAGCCGCTGTTCATCAACACGCCGAATTCCTGGGACAAGCGCCCGACCGCGGTGACGGCGATCATGAACCTCACGCTGGCCTCGGACTATGTCCAGACCAAGACCGACCTGGCCTGCATGGAGGCCGCGAACGAGGCCGCGCGGCGAGCGGTCAACGGGATCCTCGCGGCGACCGGGTCCGACGCCGAACCCTGCAAGCTGTGGCACATGGGGATGCCCAAGGGCCTGGCGCCCTGGCGCGCCCATGACCGAACAAGGTTCGAGCAGGGCCTGCCCTGGGACGGGCACCTGCTGTTCTAGACCGCGCCGGACGCATCCGGCACCCGAGGGAGGCACCACAGATGTTCGAGACCGCCGGTCTGATGAAGTCGCTCAGGGAAGCGATGCACGCCCGTTCCGCCGAAGGCCGGGCCCCGGTCGAGGCCGAAGGCCGCGCTGCCGGCCCGATGCGCGGCGGGGCGGCGGTGACCGCGGCCGATGACGGCTTCCATTTCGCCGATTATGCCGACCACAGCCACAAGCTGTTCTATGTGGAATGGTGGTATTACAACCTTGTCGACCCGGCCACCGGCCTGTCGGCGATGGTGACCTTCGCCGTGGTCAACCCCGGCAACGAGCTGGAACTGGGCGTCGCCAGCCTGAACTGCGCGGCGATGACCGCGGACGGGACCGAGACCACGAAGATCGACTTCCTGCGCAGCGAGAAGAACTTCACCGCCGGCGCGGTGAATGCCGATGTGACCCTGGGCGACAGCTTCGTGAAGTGCCTCAGCGACGACGTCTATCACGTCAAGGCGGCCAGCTCGGACGGCGGCGTCGCCATGGACCTGACCTTCGAACGCACCGCCCGCTCGCAGCTTCTGGCCGACAACGTGCCGGGCTATTCCGACTGGGAAGTGTCAAGCTGGCTGGTCTACATGCCCGCCGCGAAGGTCACCGGCACGGTCACGGTGGACGGCAAGGTGCACCAGATCGCCGATGCCAAGGGCTATCACGACCATGACTGGGGCATGTGGATGCTGCCCGAGCGGATCTGGTCGTGGGCGCAGTTCTCGTCGAAGGACCACCGGGTCGCCTTCGACGTGGGCTTCCACGCGGCGTTCCAGAAGTCGACCGCCTATATGGGCGTGGGCGATCTGGACCTGTATTTCCCGCAGGAGCAGTTCTCGGTGAAGCAGGCCGACTGGAAGACCTGGACCGAATTCTGGACCTATCCGACCCACATGACCTTCACCGCTACCGACCAGACCGGGCGCTACCGGCTGGAACTGGAATGGCGGGTGACGGCGACCTCAACCCTCTGGAAGTATCCGCTGATCGTGTTCGAGCAGGCCGCCGACTTCTTCGGCACGCTGAGCGAGATCGACCCGGCGACCGGCGCGCCGGTCCGGGTGGTCGAGACCATCGCCGAGGCCGGCTTCTGCGAGTTCACCAACCGCTGGATCGGCGGCCACGACTAGGCCGCCGGGCGGGGCTCACTTCTGCTTCATCTTGTGGATCCCGGTCCAGCCGGGGCCCACGCCGCTGCGGATGTAGGTCTCGCAGCGGTTCAGGAACAGGCGGGTCGGGACGTCGTCGGGCAGTACCGACAGGCAGGCCCGGAAGGCCGCGGCGGCGGTCACGAAATCCCTGGCATAGAAGGCGTCCAGCCCGGTGGTGTAGTCCGCGAGGATACGGCGCATCACGGCGGCCCGTTCGGGGGGCAGGGCGTCGACCGCTTCGAACAGCCGCACCGGGTCGCGGCGGCCCAGCACGGTGACATAGTCGACCTGCCGCAGCAGGAAGTCGTCGGGCCGGGCCAGCGCGTCGCGCAGGTGCTGAGTCACCAGCGCCGCAGTGCGATAGCGCTTGGTCAGGGACTCGACCCGGGCGGCAAGGTTCAGCGTGTCGCCGATCGCGCCCACGCGGATCTGGTTCAGCCCGCCCACCGCCCCGAACACCACCTCGCCGGTGCTCATGCCGAGGCCGAAGCGCGGCGCCGGCAGGCCGCGGTCGCGAATTCGCGTCTGCACCCGGCCAAGGGTCTGTGCCACCGCCTGCAGGGTCGCCAGCGCTTCGTCCGGCTGTCCGCCGAACAGCGCCAGCACCGCGTCGCCGATGAAGCTGTCGATATGGCCGCCGCCGCGCAGGACCTCGCTCTCGATGCCGATGAAGACCTCGTTGAACAGTTCCATCGAGCCTTTGGGGCCGATCCGCTCCATGATCCCGGTGGCGCCGCGCATGTCGCAGAACATCACCGTCATGGTCCGCGCCGCATGGTCGCCCACGCGCAGTTCGGTGATTTCGTTGCGGCCCAGTTCGCGCAGCAGGTAGACCGGCACGAAGCGGCCATGGGCGGTGGAAAGCTCGACATTGTGCGCCTCGACCTCGCGCAGCCGCCGGCGCAGGTCGGCCAGCCGCAGCCCGTCGACCAGAGGCGCCACCAGGTCGGACAGGTGGCCGAGGGTGGCCGGTGTGCGGGCGCCCGCCGCGCCGGTCACCAGAACATGCGCCACCGCCCCGTCCGGCTGCGGCCGCGCCACATGCAGCAAGCCCCGGGCGGGATCGGGCGGGCCGGCGGTCGCGGCTTCCAGCAGCGCCAGATCCCCGGCATCTGCCGGGGTGGCCCGCAGGTCCGGCGGCGCAACCCTGTCGCCCGTGCGGCGCGCGTGCATGAGGCGGGTCATGCGGTCGTCCTCGTCGAGGATCAGCAGCAGCGCGTCCCCGCCCACCGCGTCGAAGACCCGTTCGGTTGCCACCAGTGCAGCCAGTTCCGGCACCGACTCCCCGACCTCCAGGCCTGCCGGTGGGTTGCCGCGGGCCGGCAGGTTCCCCGCCGCGACCCGCCGCCCGGTCCGGCGACACTGCCAGGCTTCGGCGATCTCGTCCGCGTCTTCCCTCGAGTTGGCGGCTGCCCGCCCTAGTCCTGCCGCGGTCTGAAGTTCGGCCAGAACCCGTGCGCCCAGCATCCGCATCGGCAGCGGCGCGGCCTGCGGTCCGTCGCCAGCCAGTGCCGTTTCGAGCGCGCGCATTGCCTCCAGCGTGCGGCCCTGGGACCAGAGCGCAAAACCGGCCGCCAGCGAGGCGAGCGGAGCCGCCGCGACGGTGCCCTTTGCCGCCCAGCGGGCCAGTTGCCGCGCCCCGGCACGGGCCAGTCGGCGGTGGGCGCGGCGGTTGCCGCGCTCTGTCGCGGCCAGCACGGCCGCCGCATGGGTGCGCAGGAAGACGAAATGGGGCACGTAGAACTGCCCCTGCAGCGAAGCGAAATTTGCGACGATCTCGTCCGTGGCGGCCAGCGCCGCTTTGGGGTTGCCCGCCACGGTATGGCGCAGGGCCTGATACTGCTTCACATAGCACAGCGAGGTGAAGTCCTGCCGCTCGCGGCAATAGCGTTCATGGGCGGCGTCGTCGGGCTCGGGCGCCCCCGGGACCGTTGCCCAGGTGACGAAATCGCCCATCATGCCCAGCAGGAACGCCACCTTCGACTGGTGATAGCCAAGGCAGACGATGCGGCTTTCCTCGACCTCGGGTGCGATCCGGTCCAGCGGCACGCCAGCCCAGAAACCGTCGTTGATCCGGTGCCAGGTGCAGTAGGTGGCGAATTCAAGGTCGCCCGAGGCGATCCCGGCTTCCTCGCCCTGCAACAGGTGCGCCGCCACCGCCGTGCGCCCCTCGCTCCATTGCCGGACGAAGACCGAGAACAGCATGTGGATCCGCGCGCGCAGGTCCTCGGCGCCGAATTCCGCGACCAGCCGAAGGGCGAGCAGGCCGAAGGCGTGGCCCGAGCGGAAATTGCCGACCACGGCGCATTGGGCGAGCCCGTAGCAGACCCAGCCGAAGGCCGACAAAGCCGAGTTGCCCTCGGCCAGTGACAGCCTGACCATGCGGAAGACGATCAGCGCAAACAGGTTCGGCTGCGCGAAATACGCCGCCGACGAGGCGAACATCAGGGTTTCGAGCTCGGCCTCGGCGCGGGGGTCGGTCATGTGGGGCAGGGCGAACAGGTCGTCCATGCTGCGCCCTTTCAGCGCCCAGGCGGTCGCAGCAAAGGCGGCGCCGACTTGCGCGCCGTTGACCCGCCGCGGGATCGGCGCGTCCAGCCGCGCCAGCATCTCGACCGCGATGTCGAGCGCGGGCTCGTATTCCATCGCGCCCAGCTTCTGGCGCAGGCGGTTCCGGTTCGCCGCCACCCAGTCGAGCCCGTCGCGGGCCTGTTCCGCCGCCGCGGACGAATAGGCTTCAAGCGCGGCAAGGTCGCCGCAGAGATAGGCGGCCTCGGCCGCGTCAAGCGTGGCGTCGCGCATCGCGTCGCGGTCCGACTGCCAGGCATCCGTGGGGCGGAGCCGCAGGCCGAACCGGGCAAAGGTCAGCGCCGCCGCCGGGTCGCCGCTGTCCAGCGCGAGCCGGGCGGCGCTGGCGGCCCGACCGGCCAGCCGGGCGCGTTCGACCGGGTCGACCAGCCGGGTTTCCGCCCTCTCGAACAGGGTCACCGCCCGGAACAGGCAGTCGCTGTCGCCGCTGGTGTCCCAGCGGCCGGCAAAGGCCCGTGCCGCGGCAAGATGGACCCGGACCGAGTCGCCGTGCCGTTCGGCCCATATGCCGCGCGCCGCCTCCTGCAGCTTGTCATGGGCAAAGCGCAGGCTGCGCCGTTCGGGCGGGGCCGTTCCGTCGCCCGCGGCCGCAACCAGGATGTCCTCCTGCACCAGCGTCTCGAACGCGACCTGCAGGGTGGCGACCGGTTGGCCGGTCAGTTCGCCGATCAGGGCCAGGTCGAAGGTGTCGCCGACATTGGCGGCCACGCCCAGAACCTCCTGCGTCGCCGGATCGGTCGTGGCGAGGCGGCTGCGCATCAGCACGTCCACAGCCGAGTTGCCCAGAAGCCCCTGGGCGGCCTCGGCCCAGACCTGATCGCCGTTGCCGTCATCGGCGCGGCGGATCACCCCCTGATCCATCATCAGCGAGATGACGTTGACGACCGCCAGCGGATTGCCCTCGGTGGCCGCGCCGATGCGTTCCGCGAGGCTCGCCTTTGCCTCGGCGCTAAGCGCGGCGCGCTTGCCGATCAGTTCCCCGATCGCCGCCGGCTCCAACCCGGCCAGGTTGAGGTCCAGCGTCGGGTTGCCCAGCACGTGCAACGCGCGGCGCAGCTTGCGCGGGTTGTCGTCCTGTCCCTGCCGGCTGGCGACGATCACCGTCAGGCCGACGATCTGCGGGTCGACCACCAGATCGCCGAGGACGCGCATGGTCGCCCCGTCGGCCCATTGTAGGTCGTCGATGAACAGGAACAGCCGACGCCCCGACGCGGTCAGCGCCTGAAAGAAGCGCCGCAGCACCAGGGACAGGCGGATCTGGTTCTCCAGCGGGCCAAGCTCGATCGGGGCGGGCTGGGCCCCGAGCACAGGTTCCAGCGCGGGGCAGAGGTCGAGCAGGATCTGCCCGTTCGGGCTGACCGCGTCGACGATGCGGCGGCACAGGGTGGTGCGCTCCGGCTCGTCCAGCGCAGCGATGTGGCTGCCGATCGTTCCGAGCGCGGCGACGAAGAAGCGCGCCGGCGCCGCGGTGAGATACTGGTCGAACTTGAACGTTGCCGCCCAGTCCCTCGCGGGGCGAAGCGCCAGCACATGTTCGGCCAGTGCGGATTTTCCCGATCCCGGCAGGCCGGCCAGAAAGACCAGCCCGGTGCGGCGTCGGGCAGGGTCGAACAGGAAGGCCCTCAGCTCTCCGATAGCCTCGTCGCGGCCGACGAAGCCAGTACCGGTGGTCCGGAATTGTCGGGATCCTGCAAGAGGCGTGGTCACCTTACCACCGGCCGAACTGTGTCACGAGGGCAACCTTAACCGCTTTTTGACCCGCTTGCCCAGCACGTTGAGGCCGCGGCTCGACCGCACCCCGGCCCGGATGCCGGCAGCAACCCTTCAGGTTGCAATAGCCGTCGCCTTGTCGGTTAGTGCGCCCCCGGGATCGGGTACGACGTCTGCCGGCGCGGCGATGAAGGGCGCCAGATTCGCGAGCATGCCGCGAGCGATTTCGCGCTCGCCCATGATCACCGTATCGGCGCCAAGCGTTATCAGGTGGTCCACCTCGGCGTCGGAATGGGCGCGGGCGACGATGTGCAGGCCGGGATTCATCGCCCGGACCTGCTGCACCACCTGACCGGCCTCGAAGGCCTCGGGGATCGCCACCACGAGGCAGCGCGCCCCGGCGGGGTTCGCCGCCGCAAGGATGTCGCCCATCGCCGCGTTGCCGGCGATCACCTCGACCCCGGCGGCGCCCAGCGACCGGATCGCGTCCTCGGCCAGTTCGACCACCAGAAAGGGCAGCCCCTGCGCGGCCAGACCCTCGGCGATCAGGCTGCCGACCCGGCCGTGGCCGACAAGGATGGCGTGGCCGGTCTGCCGCGTCATCGACAGGGCGGGGCCGTCGTCGGGCCGGTCCGGTGGCGTCGCGGCCGGCTCGGGCATCGCGGCCGCCGCCATCGGCACGTCGGCGGGGGCGGGCTCGGTCGCGCCGGGTCTCGCCGGCGCTTCGGACCTGCGCCCGATCCGGTCGATCGCGGCGAAGGTCAGCGGGTTGAGCAGGATCGACAGGATCGCGCCGGCGAGGATCAGGTCGCGTCCCTGGGCCGGCAACAGGTTCAACTGGATCCCCAGCTCGGCCAGGATGAACGAGAATTCGCCGATCTGCGCGAGGCTGGCCGAGATCGTCAGCGCGGTGCCCCGGGAATGGCCGAAGGCCCGGACGATCAGGTAGGCGACCACCGACTTGCCGACCAGGATGATCAGCAGGGTTCCCAGCAGCGGCAGCGGTGCGGTCCACAGCGTCGCGGGATTGAACAGCATGCCGACGGAGACGAAGAACAGCACCGCGAAGGCGTCGCGCAGCGGCAGCGTCTCCTGGGCGGCGCGCTGGCTCAGGGGTGACTCGCTCATCACCATGCCGGCGAAGAAGGCGCCAAGCGCCAGCGACACGTCGAACAGCTGCGCCGCGCCGAAGGCGACCACCAGCGCGATCGCCAGCACGGCCAGCCGGAACAGCTCGCGCGAGCCGGAATGCGCCACCTGGTGCAGGATCCACGGGATCAGCCGGCGTCCGACGATCAGCATCAGCGCGACGAAGATCGCCACCTTCAGGATGGTCAGCCCGATCACCGCCGGGATCGACAAGTGCATCTGGAAGCCAAGGAACCGCGCGCCGTGGCTTTCGCCGCCTTCGGCACCCCCGCCCAGCAGGCCCGCCACCGCCGGCAGCAGCACCAGCGCCAGGACCATGGCCAGATCCTCGACGATCAGCCAGCCCACCGCAATGCGGCCGCGCGACGTCTCCATCAGCCGTCTCTCCTGCATCGCCCTGAGCAGCACGACCGTGCTGGCCACCGACAAGGCAAGGCCGAAGACCAGCCCGGCCCCCGCGCTCCAGCCGAGCGCAAGGGCAAGGCCGACGCCCATCACGGTCGCGGCCGCGATCTGCGCGATCGCGCCCGGCACGGCGATCGCCCTGACCGAGATCAGGTCCTCGAGCGAGAAGTGCAGCCCGACCCCGAACATCAGCAGGATGACCCCGATCTCGGCGAGCTGGACCGCAAGCTCCTGATCCGCGACGAATCCCGGGGTGAACGGCCCGACCAGCACGCCGGCGATCAGGTAGCCGACAATGGGCGAGATCCGGACCCGGTGCGCCAGCGCCCCGAACAGGAACGCCAGTCCGAGGCCGGCCACGATGGTCGAGATCAGCGGCATCTCGTGATGCAAGGCTGCGGCCTCTCCGGGTCCGGGCTCCGGCGGCCGCGGGCCCGGTGTCCGGCGGTGACGCGGCGCTGTGGCGACGGGGTTGGCCCGAGCCTAGCAGGTGCACCCGGGCCGGACCAGCCGCGGGACCGGCAGAATATCAGAGATTGCCCTTCGACATCTCGCCGGCGATGTGGTCGGCCTGCCGGATCGCCAGCGCCACGATGGTCAGGGTCGGGTTCTCGGCCGCCCCGGTGGTGAACTGCGACCCGTCCGAGACGAACAGGTTGGTCACGTCGTGGGTCTGGCCCCAGCGGTTGACCACCCCGTCGCGCGGGTTCTCGGACATCCGGTTGGTGCCGAGGTTGTGGGTCGAGGGGTAGGGCGGCGTCGGCAGGGTCCGGGTCGCGCCGACCGCGTCGTACATCGCCTGCCCGCGGGCATAGGCATAGGTGCGCATGGCGACGTCGTTCGGGTGGTCGTCGAAATGCACGTCGACGACCGGCAGGCCGAACTTGTCCGTCACGCCGGCGTTCAGGGTGACGCGGTTGGTCTCCTGCGGCATGTCCTCGCCGACGATCCACATGCCGGCCATGTTCTCGTAGCCATCGAGCGCGGTGGTGAACTCGCGGCCCCAGGCGCCGGGGTCGAGGAAGGCCGCCATGAACGGGATGCCAAGCGCCAGCGTCTCCAGCTCGAAGCCGCCGACGAACCCGCGCGAGGGATCGTTCTTCGCCTCGTCCTGGACGATGCCGGCCATGGTGGTGCCGCGCCACATCCGCACCGGCTTGTCGAACACGCCATAGACCGACCCGGTGACGTGGCGCATGTAGTTGCGCCCGACCTGGCCCGAACTGTTGGCCAGCCCGTCGGGGAACATCGAGGACGCCGAGTTGAGCAGCAGCCGCGGGCTTTCGAACGAGTTGCCGGCGACGCAGACCACCCGGGCGGCCTGGAACTGCAGCGCGCCGTCCTTGTCGAAGTATTCGACCCCGGTGACCTTGCCGGTGTCGTCATGGACGATCCGCGCCGCCTGGGCCCGGTCGCGCACTTCAAGATTGCCGGTCGCCTCGCCGCGCGGGATGTCGGTATAGGCGGCCGACCACTTGGCGCCCCATTTGCAGCCCTGGAAGCAGAATCCGGTCTGCTGGCATGCTGTGCGGTCATCGTAGTTGGCCGAGTTGATCGCCATGCGCCCGGTATGCACCTCGGCATAGCCAAGCGCCTTGGCGCCGGCCTCGAAGACCTTGTAGTTGTTGTTGCCCGGAAGCCCGGCGCGGTCGCCGGTGCGGGTCACGCCCAGCTTGGCCTCGGCCTTGTCGTACCACGGCGCCATCTCGTCACCGTCGATCGGCCAGTCGAGCAGGTTGGCGCCCAGCACCGGGCCGTAATTGGTCTTCGCCTTCCATTCGTGCGGCTGGAACCGGAGCGAGGCGCCGGCCCAGTGGATCGTGGTGCCGCCGACCGCCTTCACGATCCAGGCGGGAAGCCCCGAGAAGTCCTTCGCCACCCGCCAGTCGCCCGACGTGGTGCGCGGGTCGGTCCAGGCCAGCTGGGCGAAGCTCTCCCATTCGTCGTTGATGTAGTCCTCGGGCAAGTAACGTCCGCCGGCTTCCAGCGCCACGACGCTGACGCCCTTCTGGGCCAGTTCGTTGGCGAGGACCCCGCCGCCCGCGCCGGTGCCGATGATGACGACGACGCTGTCGTCCTTGAGGTCGAAAGGTGCAGCCATAGTCCTATCCTCCCGCTATGGCTCAGAGCCAGCTGATGTCGTCGAAGCCGCGGTTGATGTAACCGCCCTTGGAATAGCTCTCGCCCTCGTAGCCGAAGATCGGCCACACAGCCTTCTGGTTGTAGAGCCCGGTCACCAGCCCGCCGCGGATCTGCTGGAAGAAGGCTGTGTCCTCGATCTCGCGCAGGATCGCCACCCGGTCCGCCTCCCAGCCGACCGAGACGTAGTTGTCGTATCCCCGTCCCACCGCCATGTCGTTCAGGGCCAGGATGCCGGCGTCGATGACCGGGGCGGCCTCGGGGTTGTCATAGCCCTTCACCGCGATGACATAGAATTCGTCGCCGATCCGGTCATGCGGATAGATGTCCCGGGCCATCTGGACCAGGGTCGCGAAGGTCTCGGGATCCAGCACCGTCAGTTCGGTCGCCCAGGCGGCATCGCGGGCCGCCATGAAGCCGGTGCCGATGACGAAGCTGGCGCCGACGGCGCTGGCGCGGGAAAGCAGCTGGCGCCGGGTCAGCCCGCGGGGGCTTGCTGCCGTTGTCATGGTTTCTCCTCCCATAGTTTTTTGGATTTGGTTTCCTGGATGGTGCTCAGCGGTTCACTGGAAGCGGCCGCCGCGCTGCAAGACCTCGATCTGGTAGCCGTCGGGGTCGGCCACGAAGAAGAACCGGGCGATGATCTCGCCGGCCGGCGCGAAGTCCACCAGCTTGCGGGGGGACAGGCCCTCGGCGGTGAAGCGGGCATGCTCCGCCGCCGCGTCCGGCACCGACACCGCCAGATGGCCGTAGCCGTCGCCGAGGTTGTAGGGCTCGGTCCGGCCCTTGTTGATGGTGAGTTCGACCTCGAAGGCGCTTTCCGGGTTGCTCAGGTAGACGAGCGTGAAGTCCGGAAAGTCCAGCCGGTCGGCGACGCCCAGGCCGAAGGCTTTTTCGTAGAAGGCGAGCGAGCGGGCCTCGTCGAGGACCCGGATCATGGAATGGATGGTCTTGGCCAAGGGCGCTTCCCCGCATTGCTGCTGCATATGGGGAATCGTAGCCAGCGAGGGGGGCGGCCCGGGTAGTATGCCGATACTGCCCGCGCGGATTCTTCCCGGGCAGAGTCCGAGTCTGTCCGGCGTCTATTCGGCGGCGATGGCCGCCGGGCGCCGGGTCGGAGCGAGTTCGATGAACTTCAGGCAGGCACAGCGCAGCAGCGAGGTGAAATTCTCGGGCTCACCCCTGAGTTCCAGCACCTCGGAATGCAGCGCCGAGATGAACATCGGCGTCGTGATCCCCTCGGCCGCGGCGATGCGGTCGAGAATGGCCCAGAAGGCGTTTTCCAGACGGATGCTGGTGCTCTGGCCGTTCAGGCGCAGGCGTCGCGTCTCGCTGGCATAGCGGGCCGGATCCTGACCGGCGAACACATGGCACATCAGCCTTTCTCCCCATGCTGAAATACCGATGACGATGACCGCGACACGCTGTATCACGGATGTCGGACGTCCTTTCGTATACGAAATGCGAAATGCTGTCCACACAGGCGAAGGTCTGCCCCTGCAAGGGGCCGCAGGCCGGAGCCGGGGGGCCGGGGATGGACACGATCGGACCTAAGAAATCGCTGGTGGACCAGACCTACGAGATCCTTCTGGATGCGATCTGCACCGGCGAACTGGTGCCGGGCGAACGGCTGACCCAGGACCAGATCGCGGCGCGCCTGAACGTGTCGCGCCAGCCGGTGAACAGCGCGATCTCGATCCTGAAGGCCAACCATTTCGTCGAGGACACCGGGCGGCGCGGCGTCGTGGTTTCGGCGCTGGACCCGGACCTGCTGCGCTCGATCCTCGAATTCCGCGGCGTGATCGAACCCTTCGCGGTGCGGCTGGCGGGCGAGCGCCTGCCGCCCGACGCCGCCGCCGAATCCGGCGCAGCGCTGCGGCGCGGCTGGCAGGCGGTGGCGGCGGGAGATGCGCGGGCGCTGCTGCAGGCAGATGCGGCGTTCCACGAGATGCTCTATCGCTGGACCGGGAACCCGGTGATCCAGACCACCATGCGGCTGAACTGGCACCATATCCGCCGGACCATGGCCGAGGCGGTGCGCGACCCGGACTCGGCCCGGCGGGTCTGGGACGATCACGATGCCATCATCGCGGGCCTGCTGGCGGGGCGGATCGACGACGCGGTCGACCGGATGCGCCAGCATGTGGGCGCCTCGCGCTATCGCCTGCCGCCGGGCTTTTCCGGCGCCCCGCCGGGCTGAGGCCCGCGGCACCGTCGCGTCTTTCCGCCGGGACGACGGAGGGCAATCCTGCGCCGGACGAGTCCCCGCCAGGACCGGGTCCGCGCCAGCGCGCCCCCGCCCAGCCAGGAGCCAGACCGGATGAAGATCATCCCGGGCGACCGGATCAAGACGCTGCTGCTGGGGCTAGCGCTGGCCGGGCTGGTCGGCGGGATTGTCCTGCACCTGGCCGGGCTGGCGGCGCCGGCGCGCGTGGTCTGGGCCGCGGGCGTGGTGCCGGTGCTGGCGGCGCTGGTGATCGAGATCGCGCGCAGCCTGAGGGCGGGCGAGGTCGGGCTGGACATCGTCGCGGCGCTGTCGATGACCGCGGCGCTGGTCTTCGGCGAGACCCTTGCCGCAGCGGTGGTCGCGCTGATGTATTCCGGAGGGACCTTCCTTGAAGGCTTCGCCGAGGGCCGCGCCCGGCGCGAGATGCATGACCTTCTGTCCCGGGTGCCGCGCAGCGCCACCCGGCACCGCAACGGCGGGCTCGAGGAGGTGGAACTGGCCGCGATCGAACCGGGCAACCGGCTGCTGATCCGGCAGGGCGAGGTGGTGCCGGTGGACGGCACCATCGCGTCCGACACGGCCTTTCTGGACACCTCGGCCCTGACCGGCGAGCCGCTGCCGGTGCGGATGGCCCGCGGGCAGGACGCCATGAGCGGGTCGACCAATGCCGGCGAGGCCTTCGACCTGCAGGCCACCCGGCCGGCGGCGGACAGCACCTATGCCGGGATCGTCCGGCTGGTGGAACAGGCGCAGCGGTCGAAGGCGCCGATGTCGCGGCTGGCCGACCGCTGGTCTCTGGGCTTCCTGGCGGTGACGCTGCTGATCGCCGGTGGGGCCTGGGCGCTGAGCGGGGATCCGATCCGGGCGGTGGCGGTCCTTGTGGTGGCGACGCCCTGTCCGCTGATCCTGGCGGTGCCGGTGGCGCTGGTGGCGGGCCTGTCACGGGCGGCCCAGGCGGGCGTGCTGATCAAGGGCGCCAAGCCGCTCGAGGCGATGGCGCGGATCCACACGCTGATCCTCGACAAGACCGGCACGCTGACCGACGGGCGGCCGCGGATCGTCGCGGTCGAACTGGCCGACGGCTTCGCCGAGGCCGAGGTGCTGCGGCTGGCGGCGGCGCTGGAACAGGCCTCGCACCACCCGGTGGCCCAGGCCATCGTTGCCGCCGCCCATGACCGCGGCCTGACCCTGGCGGTGCCGGCCGAGGTGAGCGAGGTGCCCGGCGAAGGCGTCGGCGGTCTGGTCGAGGGCCGGCGCGTGCTGGTCGGCGGCCCGGGCTTCGTCATGGCCCGGCTGAACCCGGGCAAGACCCCGGTGCTGCCGCCGGCGGATCCCGGCGCGGTGCAGGTGGCGGTGGCGATCGATGGGTGCCTGGCCGGGCATCTGGTGATGGCCGATGCCTTGCGCGCCGGCACCCCGGCCCTGATCGCGGCGCTCAGGCGGCAGGGGGTGGCGCGGATCGTCCTGGCCACCGGCGACCGGGTCGAGGTGGCGCGACAGGTGACCGAGGGGCTGGGGCTGGACGCGCTGCGGGCCGGGCTGACCCCGGACCAGAAGGTGCTGGTGGTCCTGAGCGAACGCAAGGACGGCCCGGTGATGATGGTCGGCGACGGGGTGAACGACGCCCCGGCGCTGGCCGCGGCCGACGTGGGCGTGGCGATGGGCGCGCGCGGCGCCGCCGCCTCGGCCGAGGCCGCGGACGTGGTCTTGCTGGTCGACCGGGTGGACCGGCTGTTGCCCGGGCTCAGGATCGCCCGCGGCGCGCGGCGGATCGCGCTGGAAAGCGTCGTGGTCGGGATCGGTCTTTCGGTGCTGGGCATGGTGGCGGCCGCGTTGGGCCTCATGACCCCGGTCGAGGGGGCGCTGGCGCAGGAACTGATCGACGTCGCCGCGATCCTGAACGCGCTCAGGGCCTTGCGCATCCGTGCCGAGGATCCGGCCGCCTGACGCCCACCCGATGCCCACCGGATGCCCGCCGCCCGAACACGGGCCGGTCGCGATCTTGTTCTTGTCAGGTTTGCGACAGGCTGCTGTGGTGAATCAGGGTGAGCACGGGCCAGGAGGATGGGCCGCGCACAAGGAACCCTCAAGGCAATCGCGCCCACAGGGGCGCCTCGGGAGGATACAGGATGAAACGTTTTGCTCTGGCCGCGCTTCTGGCCGGCTCCGTCGCGCTGCCGGCCGTTGCCGGCGACTACACCATCATCGCCCCGGCCAATCCGGGCGGCGGCTGGGACCAGACCGCCCGCACCATGCAGAGCGTGATGCAGGACGAAGGCATCGCTGACAGCGTCCAGGTCCAGAACGTCCCCGGTGCCGGCGGCACCATCGGGCTGGCGCAGTTCGCCAACCAGAGCAAGGGCAACCCGGAAGCGCTGATCGTCGGCGGCTACGTGATGGTCGGTGCGATCCTGACCAACGGCTCGCCGGTCTCGCTCGCCGACGTGACGCCGATTGCCCGGCTGACCGGCGAATACGAGGCGATCGTGGTGCCGGCGGCGTCGGATCTGAAGACCATGGATGACCTGGTGGCCAAGCTGAAGGCCGATCCGGGCTCGGTGAGCTGGGCCGGCGGTTCGGCCGGCGGCGTCGACCACATCACCGCGGGCCTGATCGCCAAGGCCGCCGGGGTCGACCCGACCAAGATCAACTACATCGCCTATTCGGGCGGCGGCGAGGCGCTGGCGGCCATCCTCGGCAACCAGGTCACCGCCGGCGTCTCGTCCCTTGGCGAGTTCGTCAGCCAGGTCGAGGCCGGAACGCTCCGCCTGCTGGCCACCACCGCGCCCGAGCCGATCACCGGCGTCGATGCCCCGACCCTGAAGCAGACCGGGCTGGACGTCGAGGTGATGAACTGGCGCATGGTCGCCGCCGCGCCGGGGCTGACCGAGGAACAGAAGGCCGCCGTGGCTGCCGACGTCGAGAAGATGGTGCAGTCGGCCGCGTGGAAGGAACAGCTGGCCACCAAGGGCTGGACC
>JBGAOK010000155.1:0-4643 GCA_044221805.1 Meridianimarinicoccus sp. | reverse complement strand
CCGAGGAAAGAAGCCGTGTCAGATGGTCCGGGCCAAGGCCCGGTCCGGTGTCCTCCACATGGATCGAAAGCACATCCGCACCATTGGTGACCGAAAGCCCGACCCGCCCGCCTTTTCCGGCCGCCTCGCTCGCGTTTAGGAGCAGGTTCAGCGCCACCTGCCGGACGGGTGCCGAAGGCAGCGCGGCCAGCGTGGCTTCACCGGCCCCGATGTCCCAGCTCAGGCGCTGGCCGCGACTTGCCGCCTCGGGTTCGAACAGCAGCCGCAGATCCTCGAAATCCACGGCCTGCAGGGGCTGGCCGGATCGGTCCAGCCGGTTCTGGTCGAGGATCGCGCGCGCGACATCGCGCAAATGCGACAGACCGCGCAGCATCAGGTTCCCGGATTCGCGCACGACGTCGGGACGGTCAGCATAGGTCACGACCGTGTCGGCAGCGTTCAGCAGGCCGCCGAGCGGGTTGTTGATCTCGTGCGCCAGCGACGACGAAAGCCGGCCGAGGCTCACGAAGCGCTCGCGCTCGGCCAGCCGCCGCTCGGCTTCGGCACGCGCCTCGACCGCCGTCGTCATGCGGTTGTAGGTCGAGATCAGCCGGGCTAGCCCGGGATCACTGCGGGGGATATCGGCCTCGGCAATCGGTCGCGGCACGCCTTCGGTGGCATCCATCGCGCGAACCAGTGTGCCGACAGGGCGCAGAATGCGCGCCACGGCGAGCCAGCCTGCAAACGTCAGTACGATGGTCGCGGCGGCATTGCCGAACAACAGCCAAAGAGAGACCTGGCGACGTTCCGCGAGAAGGTCAGTCACATCCAGTTCGGTGACGATACTGCCAACATCCCGTCCCTGGTATTTCAGGGGTGACATCACCCGCAATACCGGATCGCCGGTCATCGTGACCGCCTCCGGCCCCACCGCACCTGCCTCATAGGTTCCGATCTCGCTGCCGACGGGAGCACGTTTCGGGTCGCTTGCGGCCAGCACGCGACCGCGTTCGTCCGCTACGACCGTTTGCAGCAAACGCTGACCGTCCGATGCCGCCTGTGCCCGCTCAAGGATGTCGTAGACTTCCCAAACGTCCTGCCGCAGCACGAACGGCCCCAAGGCAACCGACAGTCCTTCGACATGCAACTGCGCGGTTTCGACCAGACGGGCATCCTGGACCCGCCGCAGGGCAGTCAGAACGCCCTGACTTGCCGTAACCTGCCGGTTGTTACCGCGGTGATTGAGCCTTGATGCGGGCGATGAGTTCTGCGTCATGGACGAAGTCGTCGAGGAAGGCGTGCCAGGTTTCGGGCGTGATGCGCGCCTCCCTGAGCATGTCCTTCAGTTCGCCGATGCCGTCGTCGGTCAGGGCGGTGACGGTCTCGTCCTGGCCGGTATAGACGCTGATGATCGCGCCGTAGGTCAGGTTGTCGTCGTTGGAGACAATGGCTTCGAGAAGCTCGGGATCTTCGCCCAGCATCCTGGCGACGTCGTCGAGGGTGCGTACATGGGTGACGGTTGCCATCAGGCGGCTTCGTGCAAAGACGTGGCCATCGGCGCCCAATCCCAAGGCAGCAGATCGTCGAGCCGATTGATCTTGTGATCGTGGATGCGGGCCAGGATGTCGGCCAGATAGGCCTGCGGGTCGAGGCCGTTCATCTTGGCGGTCTCGATGACGGTCATGGCGCGTGCCAGCGTTTCGGCGCCGGTGTCGGCACCGGCGAAGAGCCAGTTGCGGCGCCCGACGCCGATCGGGCGCAGGGCGCGTTCGGCGGGATTATTATCGATCGCCACGCGGCCGTCCTCGAGGAAGAGGCTGAAGGCGCCCCGGCGGCTGAGCCCGTAGCGGAAGGCCCTGGCCAGATCGCCCTTGCCAGGGATCAGGGCGAGTTGGCTCTCGGACCATGCGAAGAAAGCCGCGACCTTCGGGGCGCTGTGCTTGTGGCGCGCGGCGAGACGGAAATCGGCGGGGCGACCATTGATCTCCCGCTCGATATCGTAAAGCGCGCCGATACGATCGAGCGCCTCGCGGGCGATCGTGGAGTTTGTCTTGTCCCATTCGTCATGGAAGTCACGCCTGAGATGCGCCCAGCAGGCGGCCTCCCGCAGGCGGGGCGTCCCGTCAGGGTCCGGATCATACAGCTTGGCATAGCCCTTGTATCCGTCCGCCTGCAGGATGCCGCGGGTCCTGGCCAGATGGCGGTGGACGTGGTCCTCCTTCCAGTCCGGCGCGAAGATATAGACCGCGCCGGGAGGCGCGGTTCCCGCCCATGGTCGCTGGTCGCGGACATAGGTCCAGATCCGTCCCTTCTTCACGCCCTTGCCGAGGCCCTTGTCCCGCGAGGACCGGTCCAGAACCCGGATCGGGGTGTCATCGGCATGCAGAAGGTCACTGGCCATGATCTCGGTCTCGATCCTCTCGATCAACGGCTGCAGCACCTTCATGGCGCGGCCGCACCAGTCGACCAGCGTGCTGTCCGGGATGTCGGCACCCATGCGCGCAAAGATTTCTTGCTGGCGATAGAGGGGAAGGTGATCGTCAAATTTGGAGACGAGAACATGGGCCAAGAGCCCGGGCCCCGCCATGCTGCCGGGGATCGGACGGCTGGGCGCCGGCACCTGCACCATCCTCTCGCAGCGGCGGCAGGATTTCTTGAGCCGGGCGATCCGGACGACCTTCAACTGGGCCGCGATCAGGTCGAGCATCTCGCTGACGTCCTCGCCCACCAGCCGCAAATCGCCGCCGCAATCCGGGCAGCAACTGCCGGGGTCGAGTTCCTGCCGCTCGCGCGGGGTGGCGTCCGACACCCGCGGCCGGCGGCGCGTCGGGCGGTCAGCCAAATCGTCGGTGGCGGCCGCTGGCGCGTCCTCGGTCTGCCCCTGATCCACGGGACCGGTATCGCTTTCGGCCGCCGCAATCAGCAGATCCTCCAGCGCCAGTTCCAGCTGCTCGATCTCGCGCTCGATCTTCTCCGAGGACTGGCCGAAGACCTGCTTCTTCAGCTTGGCGATGCGCAGCCGCAGGGTCTGGATCAACTGGTCATGGGCGCGCAGCGTGGCCGAGATCTTCGCGTTTTCCGCTTGCAACGCCGCGATCAGCGCCTTCAGAAGCGTCGGATCATCGGGAAGGGTCTGGGCAGCATTCGACATGCGCCCACCTACCACAAGGCCGGCGGAATGACCATAAAAACAAGGCGTTTCAGTAGGATAAATCAGCCCACCCGGGCCGGCGGCGCGCCCCAATCCGGCCGGCGCCAGTCAATTCCCTCCCACAGCATCGCCAGCTGAGCCGAGGTCAATCGCGCTGAGCCATCGCCGCTGCTCGGCCAGGGAAACCGGCCCCGCTCCAGCACCTTGTAGTAAAGGCAGAAGCCTTGCCCATCCCAATACAGAAGCTTCAGCCGGTCGCCACGCCTCCCCCGAAAGGCAAAGACCGCGCCGCCCGTCGGCTTCTGGCGCAGCACATCCTGTGTAAGGGTCGCCAGCCCCGATATCCCCTTGCGCATGTCCGTCGCGCCACAGGCGAGATAGACCCGAACGCCCGTCCCCGGGCCGATCATGCCGCCTCCACTGCCCGGATCAGACGTTTCAGCGTGATCGTATCCACTGTCGCGTCGAACCGCAGGCAGCGGCCATTCGCCAGCCGCAACTCGATCGGGGCCGGTGCAGCGGGCGCCGCGGCGGCGGGCTCCAAAGCGGCAACCATCTCCTGTCGCTCGGGCATCTCGACCGGCAGGAAGATCGCCTCTGCCGCCGGCGACAACAGCCCCTTCTTCTTCAGCTCATGCCGCCAGGCATAGACCTGCTGCCGCGTCACCTCATGGCGCTGCGCAACCTGCGTCACCGTCGCCCCGTCGACCCCGACCGACAGCACGATCGCGTGCTTCTGCTCATCGCCCCACCGCCGCCGCCGTTCCAGCCCAAGGATATCGCCACGCATCGCCAGCCTCGCATAAGACACGTCGCCAACGACGTCGCTATGCACGTGCCTTAGACGATCAGGCGGAATTCAGGCAGGCGGTGGCAACCGGGTGGTTACATTCCATCTGACGAATGTGAATGATCTCGAGCGTTTGACTGGGTCTGTCTTTCCCTGGACCGAAACCGGAATCCGCCCTGAATGCCCCGCCACTTGTCGACAGCGAAGCGGGCTCGACCCTGTCGCCTGCCGCGACCGTGCAGCAGCCATGCCACCTCGACGCCCGTCGTCGGGACCGCATTTGGGACAGGCCGGAGCATCGCCGTTCATTCCCGCTCGGCTTCCCGGATCAATTTCCGGACCCATCGGGCCGCCAGCCATGTAGCGGGCAGCCCCAGCGGAAGCGACCAG
The DNA here is from genome assembly GCA_044221805.1 of Meridianimarinicoccus sp. Taxonomy (GTDB): domain Bacteria; phylum Pseudomonadota; class Alphaproteobacteria; order Rhodobacterales; family Rhodobacteraceae; genus Meridianimarinicoccus. The sequence continues at coordinate 333 of JBGAOK010000155.1, read as the reverse complement.
ATCAGCGCGTCAATCGGAGGAATAGCCGGCAGGCCAACCGCAAAGCCAAGCAGCCCGAACAGGAACAGGTTGATCGCAACGGCGGCCGTCGCGAAGGGCCAGAGGATCAGTCCCAGCCGCCAGAGGCCTTCAGTGGCTGGTGCCGTCTTCGAAGGTGATCTTGTTCCAGACATTGTACTTCCCTGACGGCTTGCGCATCGGCAGCCGGGTGACCTCGGTCCGTGTGCCGGTGTCGAAGACGATCACCGCGCCGTCCTCCTCCCAGACCGACACAAGCGCGTGGCGACCGTCGCGGGTGAACTCGGTGTGAGCCACGGTCCGGCCGGGGTCGGG
>JBGAOK010000026.1:0-35905 GCA_044221805.1 Meridianimarinicoccus sp. | reverse complement strand
AGAAGGGGTAGAACCAGCCGGTATTGGCGAAGGCGAGGCCAAGCGTGGCATCAAGGCCCGAATAGCGGGTGACATAGCCAAGCGCCAGCATGCAGGCGATGGTCAGAAGCGAGAAGCGGATCATGTACAGCGTCTTGCCGTACATCTTCACCAGTGCTCCGGGGCCATAGCCCAGCAGCAGGCCCGACAGAAGCGCCGACAGCAGGATGCCGGTGCCGGTCATCGACAGGATGTTGAAGTTGAACACTGCCGCTTCGAGATGCGGCTCGGCAACCACCGGCGGCACCTTCTGGACCAGCTGGTTCAATCCCGCGACCGGCAGCTTCAGGACGAAGATCGAGTCGAAGAAGGCCTTGGCCTGCGGCACGCCCCAGATGAACACGAACACGCTCAGGATTCCCCAGGGCATCCAGGCGCGCAGCACTTCGCCGCGTTTGGGCTCGCCCAGTTCGCTGTCGGGGTCGGTCGCATCCTCGGCACGCGTCGACCAGTCGGTGGCAGCCTCGGTCATCAGGTGCTTCGGCTGCCAGATGCGCAGGAAGCCCGCCAGCGCCAGCATCGAGGCGATGGCCGCGACCACGTCCACCAGCCAGGGCCCGTGGAAGTTCGACACGCCGTATTGCAGCAGCGCAAACGACCCGCCGGCGACCAGCAGGGCCGGCCAGACCTCGATCATCTTGCGGAAGCCGACGAAGGCCCAGATCAGCCAGAACGGAATGATCAGCGAGAAGAACGGCAGCTGCCGTCCGATCATGCCCGACAGTTCCAGAAGGTCGAGCCCGGTCACGGCCGACAGCGCGATCACCGGCGTGCCGAGCGCGCCGAAGGCCACGGGGGCAGTGTTTGCGATCAGCGACAGGCCGGCCGCCGACAGCGGCGAAAAGCCAAGGCCCATCAGCATCGCGGCGGCCACGGCCACCGGCGTGCCGAACCCGGCCGCCCCTTCGAAGAAGGCGCCGAAACAGAAGGCGATGAACAGCAGCTGCATCCGCTTGTCATCCGAGATGGTCCGGATGCTGCGACGCAGGACGTCGAACTCGCCCTTCTCGTGCGTCAGCTGGTACAGGAAGATGACGTTCAGGATGATCCAGCCGATCGGCATCAGGCCGAAGGCGGCACCATAGACAGCGGACATGCCGGCCATCTGGGCGGGCATGCCGAAGGCAACAACCGCGATCAGAAGCGAGGTCGCAAGCCCCAGCAAGGCGGCCAGATGCGCCTTCATCTCGAAGATGCCGATCGCGCCGAGCAGCACGATCACCGGCACGGCGGCGAGTATCGTCGACAGCACCATGCTGTTGAACGGGTCATAGACTTGAGACCATATCATCGGCTTTTCCTCCGGCAGCAGGGCACGGCGCTGCGACCGGTCGTTGCCGGTGCCCCGCCCCTCTGGGTCAATGGGTTGCAAACACAGTGAAAGTCCCGCCCATTACGGGGTCGGTTCGTCCAGGTTCCTGACGGGACTTGTTTCCTCCGGCACAGCAGAGGCATGTTCAAATGACCGCTGCATGACGTTTGGTAATTTGATTTGACCATTTCCGTCAACTGGAAAAATGACTTCACCTTTCAAAGCGCCGCGGTTATCCTGACTCCCGGGGATGGCAAACCCGGCAAGTATCTGAAATTCTTGCCATCGGAAGGAATGTCGCAGTGGGCAAGGACGGAACCAAGGCCAGCAGCGCCGCCGAGGTGACGGCCGAGCATATCGAGGAACTGATTCTCGAAGGCTCGCTCAAGCCCGGCGACCCGCTGCTGGCCGAACGCGAACTGGCGCTGCGGCTGAACGTGTCGCGCCCGACCCTCCGGCAGGGTCTGAAGCTGCTCGAGGACAAGGGACTGGTCGTCGCCGAACCGTCCGGCGGCCGGGTGGTCGGCCCCCTGGGCACCAGCATCACCGACCCGCTGATCGAGCTGATGGCCGGCCGCGGCGCGGTGGTGCCGGATTATCTGGAACTGCGCGCGACCCTGGAACGGATGGCGGCATCGCTGGCTGCGACCCGGGCGAACGAGGTGGACCGGGCGACGCTGGAAAGCTGCATGGCGCGGATCGATGCCGCCCATGACAAGGCCGACCCGGCGGACGAGGCCGACGCCGATGCCGACCTGCACATCGCGATCTACGAGGCGAGCCACAACGTGGTGCTGCTGCAGATCATGCGTGCGCTGTCCGGGATGCTGCGCCGCGGCGTGCTGCACAACCGCGAGAAGCTCTACAACCGGCCCGAGGTGCGCGACCTGCTGCGCGACCAGCACCGGGCGATCTATGACGGCGTGATGTCCCGCGATCCGGTCGTCGCCGGGCGGGCGGCCGAGGATCACATGACCTATACCCGACGGGTGATGGACGAGATCGCTGCGGCCGAGGCCCGGCTCGAGATCTCGCTCCGCCGGATCGACGGCGGCAGCCTCAGCGCCCGGGCGCGACCGAAGCCCGAAGCGGCAGCTCAGAAGCGGTAGGTGTAGCCCGCGAAGACGATCACCGGATCAAGGTCGATCTCGGCCGAGGCCGGTGCCCCGCCCAGCCCCGGGATCGCCGGATCGACCGTGCCGCTGATCGAGGTATCGACGAACAGCTTCTGCACGGTCACGAACAGGCCTTCGTGGTCGTTCACCATGTAGTCGAAGCCGATCCGCACCAAGCTGCCCATGGCGTCGTCGACCTCGAGGTTCGCGATGGCGTCGCCGTCGGCGTCGAAGACGCGGGTATAGGTGACGCCCGCACCGACCAGCGGCTGGAAGCGGCCGAACTGGCGGAAGGTGTAGTTGGCCATCAGCATCGCCGGGCCATAAGTCACCTCGCCCACCTTCAGCCCGTCCAGCGTGCCGGTGCCGGTGATCGTGGTGGTCGGCGGCGCGCCGATGATCGCCTCGATCGAGATCGCCGGCGTCAGGAAATAGCCCAGCCCGACGGCGACGCTGACGTCATCGGTCAGGTTGGCCCCGGCGCCGGGGATCTCGGTGCCGGCCGCAGAGATCGTCGCGCTTTCGTCGAAGCTGATCGAGGCGCCGCCGAACTCGACGAACCAGCCGCGGCCGTCTTCGGCGGTAGCCGGGACTGCGCCGGTCAGCAGCAACACCCCGCACAGCAGCGCTGGCGCCTCTCGTCCCATCATCGGCAAGCCTTTTCCCTCACGTTCCGCGGCGATCCCCGTCGACGCGCATCCGCGCAGTATGGTGCGGCCAGCTGTCTGTGCAATCCCATGACCGTCCGCGGTCGGAACGGATTGCCACAACGCGATGCACCTGCTCAATTCCCAGGCGGAAGGCGGGTGGGTCACGCTGCGGCCGACGGTATCGCCGGCGACCGCTGCGCCTCCTGCCGGTGGTTGGCCAGACGTTCCAGGGCAGCGCCGGTGTCAGCGCCGGGCACCGGGCCGCCAAGGCGCGGGGCCGCTCCGGCGCTTCGCCTTGGCCACCTGACGCGGGTTGCGGCACCTCAGTGCCATGGCCCCGTCATGGTCGAGCGTGATGCCTCAACACGCCCGACATGGTCTGGTGGCGCGACGTTCCTGCTTCATGCGGACGCCGGACGCCGCTGGCCTGCGTCTTTCCGGTCAGAAATTCGCCCCTGTCGAAGGCCACGCCGCCGACCGTCTCATCTCCGGGACGAAACGGTTCCGGTTCCTGACACGCGCCGGGGGGGCCGGGGGCCGGGCCCCCCGACCCTGCCCCCGACTTCGAGGGCCACCGGCGCGCGCCGAGGCCGAGATCGTCGCCGCAAGCCTGCGGGCTCAGGCGGCGCCGGCGAGGTCGCCCGGCTCCAGCTCCAGCGTCGCCGCGGCCCCGGCGGTCGCCACGCGGGCCAGAGCGTCGGCCATGGGCAGGACATGGTCGAAATAGAACCGGATGCGGCGCAGCTTGGCGGCGGCGAAGCCGGTATCGCGCCCGGCATCCATCCGGGCGGCGGCGGCCAGGGCCGCGTCGCCCATCGACCAGGCGCCAAGCGCAGCGCCGAAGGCTTCCAGCACGCAGACCGCCGCGGCCTGCGGTTCGGCCCCGTTCTGGGCCAGAAGCCAGGCGGTCAGCGCTTCCACCAGATCGGCGGCGCCGGTGACGCCGGCGGCCAGCCGCGGCCAGTCCGCCGCGGCGCCGGCCTGCCCCGCCAGCAGGGCCGCGGTCGCGCGCATCTCGGCCACCAGTTCGCCCGCCGCCAGACCGCGGTCGCGCAGGATCTTGCGGCCGACCAGATCCAGCGCCTGGATGCCCGTCGTGCCTTCGTAGATCGTGGTGATCCGGGCGTCGCGCAGATGCTGCGCCGCGCCGGTTTCCTCCACATAGCCCATACCGCCATGGACCTGCACCCCGAGGGAGGCGGTCTGCACCGACAGTTCCGTGGACCAGCCCTTGACCACCGGGATCAGCAGGTCGACGCGCCGCTGCGCCCGGGCGCGGTCGGCCGGGTCGGGCGCCCGCCGGGCGATGTCCAGCGCCGTTGCCGCGCGATAGGCGAGGATGCGCGCCGCCTCGGTCCGGGTCGCCATCAGGCCGAGCATCCGGCGCACGTCGGGGTGGCCGATGATGGTGGCGGCGCCGCTGCCGGCGGGGGGCGTGCCCTGCTTGCGATCCATGGCATAGGCCACCGCGTGCTGGGTGGCGTTCTCGGCGATGCCGATGCCCTGCAGGCCGATGTTCAGCCGGGCGTTGTTCATCATCGCGAACATGTATTCCAGTCCGCGGTTCGGCTCGCCCACCAGATGGCCGACCGCGCCGCCGTCGTCGCCGAAGGCCAGCGTGCAGGTCGGGCTGGCATGGATGCCCAGCTTGTGCTCGATCGACACGCAGCGCACGTCGTTGCGCGCGCCAAGGCTGCCATCGGCTTCGACCAGCACCTTCGGCACCACGAACAGCGAGATCCCCTTCACCCCGGCGGGGGCATCGGGCAGCCGCGCCAGCACCAGATGGATGATGTTGTCGGTCAGGTCGTGCTCGCCGTAGGTGATGAAGATCTTCTGCCCCGAAATCCGGTAATGGTCGCCCTCGGGCACCGCCTTCGACCGGATCGCGGCCAGATCGGACCCGGCCTGGGGTTCGGTCAGGTTCATCGTCCCGGTCCATTCACCGGACACCATCCGGGACAGGTAGGTGTGCTTGAGATCGTCCGAGGCATAGGCCTCGAGCGCCTCGATGGCGCCCTGGGTCAGCAGCGGGCAGAGCTGGAAGGCCGCGTTGGCGCCGTTGAACATCTCCTGGATGCAGGCGTTGACCGCCATCGGCAGGCCCATGCCGCCATGCTCGGGATCGGCGGTCGGGCTGTTCCAGCCCATCTCGGTCAGGCCGCGATAGGCCTCGGCCCAACCCGGCGGCGTGGTGACCGCGCCGTCCGAGAACCCCAGCCCCCGGGCGTCACCGACCGCGTTCAGGGGTGCCAGCACCTCGCCGGCGAAGCGTGCCGCCTCGTCGAGGATCGCCGCCACCGTCTCGGGGGTGGAATCCTCGAGCCCCGGCAGCGCGGCCAGCCCTTCGAGCCCGCACAGATCCTCGAGCACGAAGCGCATGTCCGCCACAGGTGCCGCGTATCCCATCCGTCCGGTCCTCCCCCACCCGATCCCGGGGCCGGCCCGAACGCGCTGCGCCGGGCGGCCCCCATGTTTGGCGCGAACTCTAGGGTTGGTGTGTTGCGGGAATTCGTGCGAATTGTTGCAACTTGTGACGGAAGGGCAGGCAGCGGGCGGAATCGCGAGTCCCCGCAGCGCCGCAGTCGCGACAGATAGGCCCGATCCACCGCTGCGCCGGACCGGGCGGCTGGATTCGCACGCGCTTCTGCCCTAAGACCGGGGAGGGCGCCCGAAGGGGGCACCGAAGCCGTCCGACGCTGGATTCGGGTGGCATGCCAGAGCGTCCCGGTTGTACCTCGAGATTGCCACAGTCCTTGTGCTGACGCTGCTGAACGGGGTCCTCGCGATGTCCGAACTGGCGGTGGTGTCGTCGCGGCCCGCGCGACTTAAGGTCCTCGCCGATCAGGGCAGCAAGGCTGCCGTCACCGCACGGCGGCTGGCCGAGGATCCGGGCCGGTTCCTGTCCACGGTGCAGATCGGCATCACCCTTGTGGGCGTGCTGTCGGGCGCCTTCTCGGGCGCCACCCTGGGGGTGCGGCTTTCGGGCTACCTCAGGGACTACGGCATGACCGGCAAGGCCGCCGACGCGCTGGGTTTCGGGCTGGTGGTCGTCATCATCACCTATCTGTCGCTGATCATCGGCGAACTGGTCCCCAAGCAGGTGGCCCTGCGGGACCCCGAACGGATCGCGGTGCGCGTAGCACCGGCGATGGCGCTGCTGTCGCGGGTGGCCGCGCCGCTGGTCTGGCTTCTGGACAGCTCGGGCAAGCTGGTGCTGGCGCTGATCGGCCAGCGCGGCGCCACCGAAGAGAAGATGACCACCGAGGAGGTCAAGACGATCATCGCCGAGGCCGAGGTCGCCGGCGTCATCGAATCCGAGGAGCGCGACCTGATCACCGGTGTGATGCGCTTCGCCGACCGGGCCGCCCGCGGCCTGATCACCCCCCGCAGGGACGTGGAGTTGCTGGACCTCTCGCACGATCGTGCCGCGATAAAGGCGCAGATCCGCGCCACACGACGCTCGCGCCTGCCGGTGAAGGACGGCGATGCCGACACCATCATCGGCGTGGTGCTGGTGAAGGACGTGGTGCAGGCGCTGAGTGGTACCGACGAGATCGACCTGCACGACTTCGTGCTGCAGGCACCCATCGTCACCGACCGCAGCCGCGCGCTGGACGTCCTGAAGGCGATCCAGGGATCCACCGTCCATATGGCACTGGTGTTCGACGAATACGGGCACTTCGAAGGCGTCGTCACCTCGGGCGACATCCTGGAGGCGATCGCCGGCGTGTTCCTGGAAGAAGGCGAGGACGAGCCCGACTTCGTGGTGCGCGAGGACGGCAGCTTTCTGGTCTCGGGCTGGATGCAGATCGACGAATTCGCGGACAAGATCGGGGCGCCAGTCGGGCGCGACCCGGAGTATCAGACCGTCGCCGGGCTGGTGCTGAACCATCTGAACCGGCTGCCCGAGGTGGGCGAAACCTTCGACGTCGGCGGCTGGCGGTTCGAGGTGGTCGATCTGGACGGGCGGCGGATCGACAAGATCCTCGTCTCGCGCAAGGCGACCGCCCCGGCTGATTGACCTGACCGGGCAATCCGGCCGGCAGGCCGCGTGACCCCGGCGATCGCCGGGGTCAGCGGACCTTGGCCGGCAGCCAGTCGATCGTGGCGGAAAACATGTAGCCCGAGCCATAGACCGTCTTGATCAGTTTGGGGTTGCGCGGGTCCTCGCCCAGTTTCTGACGCAGGCGCGAGATCCGCACGTCGATCGAACGGTCGAAGGCACCGCCCGCCACCCCGCCATCAGCATCCATCAGCGCCTCGCGGGTCAGCACCCGGCGCGGCTGGGTCAGGAAGGTGTGGAGCAGTCGCACCTCGCTGGCGGTGACCTCGATCTCGGCGCCGTCGGGCGCGATCAGCTGATAGCTGCGGAAATCCACCGTCCATCCGGCGAAGCGCGCCACTTCGGTCTCGTTGCGGTTGGCGCCGGCCTCGCAGCGGCGCAAGACCGCCCGGGCCCGGGCCACCGCTTCGCGCGGGCTGAACGGCTTCACCAGATAGTCGTCGGCGCCCTGTTCCAGTCCGAGCACCCGGTCGGACAGGTCGGTCCAGACACCGCTGATCAGGATCACCGGAATGCCGTCGCCGCGCAGCCGCCGCACCACGAGGTCAAGCCCCTGCCCGTCGGGAAGCTGCATGTCGACCAGGCACAGGGACGGGCGGCGGTCCGCAAGGCGGCGTTCCAGCGACCGGCCCAGCCGGAACGCCTCGGTGGCGAAGCCATGGTCCCCGAAGGCCTTGACCAGCACCTCGCAGAAGGCGCGGTCGTCCTCGAGCACGAAGACCAGCGGCCGCCCGGCCAATGACGTCATCGCCCATCCCTCCGTCGGTTTCCGGCGCTGGCCTCGATCGCCGCGATCAGGTCCTCGGCCCGGAACGGCTTGCGCAGCAGCGGCAAGTCGCAGATCGGTCCCGGTCATCAGCACCACCCCGAGCTCCGGCCGGAGCATGCGCGCCGCGCCGGCCAGTTCGGGCCCGGACAGGCCCGGCATCACCACGTCGCTCACCAGAACGTCTAGCCCGTCGATCGCCTCGATCAGCGGCAGCGCCTCTTCGGCGCTGTCGGCCTCGACAACCCGGTGCCCGGCTGCGGCCAGTTGTTGCCGGATCGCCCGGCGCAGGGCGTGGTTGTCGTCGACCACCATCACGAAGCAGCCGGCGCCGCGGACCGGCGCCAGGCGGGGCTCTGCACCCGCCGGAACGTGCAGCGCGGCCGCAGCCACCGGCAGGTCAAGAACGAAGCGGGTGCCTTCGCCCGGGACGCTGTCGACCGCGATGCTGCCCGCCGACTGGCGCACGAACCCCCAGACCATGCTCAGCCCCAGCCCGGTGCCCTGCCCGCCGGGCTTGGTGGTGAAGAAGGGTTCGAAAATCTGGCCCAGATGCTCCTTCGCGATGCCGGTTCCGCAGTCGGACACGGTCAGCCGCAGGAAACCCGCCCCCCTGGACGGCGAGGGATGCGCCAGCCCGATGCCGATGCGCCCACCCTCGGGCATGGCGTCCCGGGCGTTGAGGCCGAGGTTCAGCAGCGCCACCTCGAACTGGCCGCGGTCCAGATAAACCGGCGGCGGCGTGCCGCGGATCTCGGTGTCGAGCGCGATGTCGGGCGGCAGGGTCCGCCGCAGCATCCGCACCACGGCGCCGACGCAAGCCTCGGCATCGACCGGTTCGGGCCTGAGCGGCTGGCGCCGGGCGAAGGCGAGAAGCTGGCGGGTCAGGGTCTTGCCCTGCTCGACCGCGTGCAGCGCGGGATCAAGGTAATCCTCGCGCAGCGCCGGGTCGGTGAGGCGGTCGCGCAGGGGCTCAATCGTCCCCATGATGACGGCGAGCAGATTGTTCACGTCATGGGCGATGCCGCTGGCCATCTGTCCCACCGCGTCCAGCTTCCGGGCGTGCAGCAGGGCCGCTTCGGCCTCCTTCTCGCGGGTGACGTTGAACGAGCAGACGAAGAAGCCCAGCACCGCGCCCTCGGGCGAGATGTCGGGGCGCAGGAAGGTGCGGACCGTCAGGTTCCGGCCGTCGTCGTGTCGGGCGGGGTGTAGGAAATCGACCGCGGTGCCGCGGAAGGCGGCCTCGAAGAACGGGTCGCCCAGTTCCATCGCGTCGTTGCAGATGAAGTCGCCGGCGCGCATCCCGAGGATCGTCTCCGGGGTCAGGCCATAGGCGGCGGCGAAGCGCATGTTGGCGAAACGATAGATCCGGTTCGGGTCCACATAGGCGATGCCGATCGGCAGCCGGTCGGTGATGACCTGCAGCAGGCTTGCGTCGCGGACCCCGCCGCGCTCCTGCGACGGCCCCGCGCGCGCCGTGACGGCGCCAGGGTCCAGTGTCGTTCTCCTCCTGCGGCTGAGCGCCGCTCGTTGTCGGCAACAGTGTCTCGCGGGGGCCGGCGGCGCAAGGGTACGGTGGGCATGGGTGCGGCAGCCGGTCGGGCGGATCGGTTCCGCGCGGCCAGCATGCACCGTCCTGCGGTCGGCTGATGCAATCCTGCCGCGGGGCCATGCCGCGGTAACTCAACCGGCAGACGTGCCCTTGACTTGCGGGTCCCGGTGACGAACTTGCTCTCCCGGAATGCCGGGTGTCGGTATCCCCCGACACCTTCCAGTCCGCGAGACGCGTAACCATGTTTCTATTGCTTGCCCGGGTCCTGCTGGGTCTGGTGCTGTTTGTCACCCTTGTCTTCGGTCTGATGTACTGGCAGGCGCAGAGCGCGCTGCACCGCCTCGACGCGCTGATGGCCGACCCGGAGGTCCGGATGGCCCTGCCCGAGGATCCGCTGAATCCGGTGCAGGATCTGTCACTTTTCGTGATGGCGCAGCTTCTGCCGCTACGCCAGCCGGGCGGTCCCGTCGCCACGCCCGGACGGGTGTTCCGCGACTGCGACCAGTGCCCCGAGATGGTCGAGATCCTGCCGGGGTATTACCTGCGCGGCTCGCCGCTGTTCGAGGAAGGCCGCTATCGCCACATCCGGCAGCGTAGCCCGTTCTATCGCCGGCTTGAGCACGCCAACCGCGAGGGCCCGCGGGCGCTGGTGCGGATCCCGAAGCCACTGGCGTTCAGCCGGACCGAGATCACCTATGCCGATTGGATGGATGCCCAGACCGACCTGCGATGGTCGCCGGCGACCGGGATCCCGCCCTATTTCATGAAGGATGCGAACCTCCGCGCCAACGAGCGGATCGAGCAGGTCGACTGGTACGATGCCGACGCCTACGCGAAGTTCATGGCTGACCGCACCGGCCGGCGTTACCGCCTGCCGACGGATTCCGAATGGGAATACGCGGCCCGCGCCGGCACGGTCACGCGGTATCACTGGGGCAACGAGATGGGCGAAGGCCGGGCCCGCTGCAAGGACTGCGGGTCGAACCCGCCGGGCGAGGCCGGCGACGTGGCCCTGTACCCGCCGAACCGCTTCGGTCTCTTCGACATGAACGGCAACGGCAACGAATGGGTGCAGGACTGTTTCGTCGATCGGCTGACGGGCGACCGCAGCACCGGCGCGGCGGTCGAGTTCGACGTCTGCGAGTTCCGCACCTTCCGCGGCGGTTCGAGCGTCGACGGGGCGTGGCAGAGCCGCACCGCGTTCCGGGTCGGACCCCATGCCTGGAACGACCATGACGGTTCGACCATCCGCCTCGTGCGCGAGATGGACCCGGCCGAGGTCGCGCCGGCCCAGTGAGGCCGGCCCTGATCCCGCCCGCCTGACGCGAGGGCCTCAGCCCTTGCGGCGGGCCAGCGCTCGATAGGTCTCCTCGAACCGGGCATGGACCCAGTCCGGGCGAAACCGGTCCTCGCCGCTGCGGGCCAGCGCTGCGGCGGCCATGGACTGGCGAAGCGCCCCGTCATCGAGAATGCGCGCGACCGCGGCGGCGATCGCCGGCACGTCACCCACCGGAGGGGTGGCGCCGACCCGGGCGTCGATCAGCTCGACCACGCCGGAACAGGCGGTGGCAACCGCCGGGGTGCCGGTCTGGAACGCCTCGACGATGGTGAAGGGCAACGCCTCCCAGCGCGAGGTGAGCAGGAACAGGTCCGCCGCACGCAGGTAAAGATGCGGCCGTTCGCTGCGGCCGACGAAGCGCAGAATCCGGTCCACGCCCTTCGCCCGCGCCAGCGCTTCATAGGCGTTGCGCTCGGGCCCGTCGCCGACCACGGCGAAGCGATAGCCGGGATGGCTGTCCTGGAGCCGCGCCGCGACCTCGACCAGCACGTCGATGCCCTTCTGGTGCAAAAGCCGCGCCACGGTGACCACCAGCCGGTCGCCGTCGCCCAGAAGCTCGGCGCGCAGCGCCGCAACCTCGGCCGGGTCGGCCTCCGGGGCCGGCGCCACGCCCAGCCCGATCACCTTCAGCTTCGCCGGCAGCACCCGGCCCAGCGTCGCCAGATCCTCGGCCGAGCGGTGGCTCGGGGTGATCACCAGATCGGCCCGCCCGGCGATGCGGCCGAATTCGCCCACCCGGTCGGGTTCCGAGCCGTGATAGGTCACCGCGATCGGGATGCCGGTGCCGATCCGTGCCAGCAGCGCGACCAGCGCCGGGGCGGATTCGTGGCAGTGGATCAGGTCGACCGGATGGCTGGCAAGCCAGCGGCGCAGCATCGCCGCGGCGCGGGCGGCGTTACCCAGCCGGGCCGGCATGCTGCCGCCGTCCGAGGCGACATAGCGGGTCGGCAACGGCAGGAAGGTCGGGTCCAGCGCCCGTCCGCCCCAGACATCCTCGGTCCCGGCCAGCGTCACCTGATGGCCCCGCGCCCTGAGCCAGTCGGTCAGCGACAGGATGTGCCGGGTGATCCCGCCCATGCCGAACTGGGTGCCGATCTCGAGCACGCGGAGCGGCGCCGCCGTCACCGGGTTCCCCGCGTCAGGCCCGTCGTGCATTGCGTCCCTCATGGCGTGGTCTCCCGATCCTGTCGTCCGGCCCGGGTCAGGGCCGGCCGGTCAGCGTGCCCCAGACCTCGCCCAGGGTCCAGGCGGTGGTCAGCAGCATCACATGGGGCAGCGCCTTCAGATAGCGGCCGAGCTGCCCCTTCCGCGCCAGCATCCGGCCGTGGCGCAGCCACAGCACCGGCGGCACCGCCGGCCCGGCGAGCGTGAGCGCGATCCGCTTCGGCAGGGTCATCTGCTTGGCGCGGATATAGCCGAACAGCCGCCCCCAGGCGAAGCGTTCGGCCAGCACCCGGCCCAGCGGATAGGCCGGGCGGGCATGTTCGACCCTGAGCTGGTCCGAGAGCCAGAGCTGGTCGCCCTGCTCGATCAGGTGCCAGTGCACCAGCGGCTCGTGGAAGCGGTCCTGCCACAGGTGGCGCGTCGCCTCGATCGCGCGGCGGCTGTAGGTGATGTTGACATCCGACACCCAGTCGCGCGGGCCGCTGTCGAAGGGCCGGCCATAGCGGTTGAAGTCGCAGACCCAGATCGCCCAGTTCAGCCGGCTGACCGGTTCCCTGCAGTCGATCGCCCCGCCGATCACCGCGGTGCCGATGTCCCGGTGCAGCCGTGCCGCGGTCGCTGCCCAGTCCGGCACCGGGTGGCCGCGGTCTTCCAGGATGGCGACGATGCTGCCGGTCGCCGCGGCAAGGCCGGCGGCGCGGCGGCGGTCGTAGAGCTCGTGCTGGCCGGCCTGCGAGGCGATCGGGCGTTCCGGCGTGATCCGGCCCAGATCGAGGAAGCGCATCCCCGGATAATCCGCCGCCAGCGCCCCGGTCTCAGCGATGCTGGCGTCATAGGGCACGATCACCTCGAGCGGCGGCCCGCCGACCTGCCGGCCGAGCGAGTCGAGGAAGCTGCGCAGGTAGGGCCCACCGTCGACGATGGTGACGATGATCGAGATCTTCGGCTGCTCGGTCACGGGCGCGCTCCCCTGGCGTCGGCCGAAGGGCTCACGCCGGCAGCGGCAGGGACACCGCCTGCCCGCTGGCCGAGCTTTCGCGCACCGCGACCGCGACCTCGATCGCGCCGAGGCACTCCGCCTCGGTGGCGATGCGCCCGCCCGACCCGCCGCCGACCAGGTCAAGGAAATCCTCGAGCTCGGCGGCGAAGCTGCGCACCGCGGTGTGGGTCCAGCTTTTCAGCTTCTCGTTCACCTTGACGTCGAGATGGCGGTTGCGGACGACCTTGGACTTGCCGCCCGGATGGGTCATGGTGATCGTGAGATTGTCCATCGGCGCATAGGCGCCGCGCACCATGCCGCGGCTGCCATAGACCTCGATCACGCTGGAATAGCCCTTCCAGTCGGTCCAGGTGGCCTGATAGATCGCGTTCACCCCGTCCGGCCCGTGCAGGATCGCCATGGCGTTGTCCTCGGAGCCGGGCAGCTTCCAGACCCGCTCGGACAGGACGCCGTAGACCTTCGAGATGTCGCCCATCACGTGCCGGGCCATGTCGGACATGTGGATGCCCACGTCCCACATGGTGCCGCCGCCCGAGGCCGGGGTCCGGTACTGCCATTCCTGGCTGAAGTTGGCCAGCCCGGTATGGCCGCCATAGACCCGGACATGGTCGATCTCGCCCAGATCGCCGGACAGGACCACGTCCTTCACCTGCCGGAAGGCCGGGTAATAGCGCATGTTGAACCCGCCGGCGAGCACCCGGCCCGCCGCCTGCGCCGCGGCGACGATGTTGCGCGACGATTCCAGCGTGTGGGCGAGCGGCTTCTCGGTCAGCACGTGCAGGCCGCGGGCATAGGCTTCGCGGCAATAGGCCTCGCGCACATGGGGGGGCGTCGAGATCGCCACCGCGTCCATCGGCACGTCGAAGAAGGCCTGCACCTCCGAGAAGGACGGCACCCCCGGCGCCAGCGCCGCGGCGGCCTCGCCGTTGGTGTCCATCACGGCGGCCAGCGCCGTCTTCGGGTTCTCCTGGATGGTCTGGACGCGCATGCGTCCGATGCGGCCTGCGGCACCGATTACACCGATCTTCATGAGACTCCCGCCATACCTTCCGCACGGCTTGCGCCGCGGACCCGATCAACCAGACATTTTCTGCAACGCGGAATAGCATGGCCCGGAGGTTGTCGCTAGGTTCGCTGCAGCTGGTGGTTATTCGTCATTGTCGCGCCCGGCGGTCGCCCGGTGCCGCCGAAACGCAGGGAGAGCCCTTAGGATGGAACAGGCGGCGATCGAGGGGCTTTCGGGCCGGAAGGTGGTCGTCACCGGGGCGACCGGCTTCATCGGGCGCCGGGTGGTGCCCGCCTTGCGCGCGGCCGGGGCCGAGGTGACGGTGATTGCCCGCGGCGGGGCGGGTGGCAGCCTGCCGGCGGGGGTGCGCTGGGTCACCGGCGATCTGGGCCGCCCGGCCGGGCTGGCCCGCGCGCTGGCGGGGCAGGAGGTGCTGGTGCATTTCGCCTATGACCTGCGCGCCAGCGCGGCGAAGAACCTGGCGGATTTCGACGGGCTGCTGGCCGCGGCCGCGTCGGCCGGCGTCGGGCGGATCGTCCATGCCAGTTCGATCGTGGTCCATGACGGCTGGCCGGACCGCGACCTGGACGAGACCGGGCCGATGGCGGCGCCCGGTGGCAGCCCCTATCGCCGCGCCAAGATCGCCATGGAGGAGCGGCTGATGGCCGGGCCGCTGCCGGCGCTGATCCTGCAGCCGACGCTGGTCTGGGGCCCGGGCAGCGCCATGTGGACCGACCATTTCGCCCGCCTTCTGGCCTGGGGCGGCTGCGTGGTGCTGCCCGAGCCCGAAGGCCTGTGCAACGCGGTCTTCGTGGACGATCTGGCGCAGGCGGTGGTCCGCGCCGCCGCCCTGCCCGACCCCGGGCACGACTCGACGCCGCGCTGTCCTGGGCCGGACCTGATCGGCGGCTATGCCCGCATCCTCGGCCGCGGTCGCCTGCGCCACGAGCCGCGCGCGGCGCTGGCAAGCCGGCTGGGCCCGCGCGCCCCGGTGACCGAGGTCATTCCCGACCGACCTTCGCTCGCGGCCCGGATCAGCGCGGCGGCGCGGCAGGTGATCGGGCGCGACCGGTTCGAGGCGCTGGTCGCGAAGGCGCAGGCGCGGCTGGGACCGAAGGGGGGCGACCACTTCCCCGACTGGTTCCTGCTGGATCTCTACAGCGCCGCCGGCACCTGCCGGATCGACCATGCCCGGGCCCGCCTGGGCTATGCCCCGGCCTTCGGGCTTCAGGCCGGGCTGGACGCCACCGCCGCCCACCTGATCCGCCGCTTCGGAAAGGCATGACCATGGCCGCAGGGACCATCCATGTCGGCGTGGACGCCGGCAGCTGGGAGAACGAGCGCGGCTTCGGCCGCTTCACCCGCAACCTAATGGCAGCGCTGGCCGCCCGCGACACCGGCTTCCGCTATACCCTGCTGTTCGACCAGCCGCCGACCCGCCCGGTGCCCGAAGGGCTGGAGGTGCGCATCGCCGGCGCGCAGACCACCATGGCCGAAGCCGCCAGCGGCGCCGCGGCCCGGGGCGGGGCGGATCTGCTGACCATGGCCCGGGCGGCGCGCGGGGTGGCCTGCGACCTGTTCTTCTATCCGGCGGTCTATTCCTATTTCCCGCTGCTGGCACGGCGGCCCAGCGTGATCTGCTTCCACGACACGATCCCAGAACGCTTTCCCGACCTGATCTTCCCGACCCGGCGGAACTTCCGGCTGTGGCAGGCCAAGTGCTGGCTGGCGAAACATCAGGCAACCCGGGTGATGACGATTTCCGAGGCGTCGCGGATCGACCTGACCGCCTTCCTGAAGGTGCCGGCGGAACGGATCGACACCATCACCGAAGGGCCCGAGCCGGTCTTCGTGCCGCTGGACGACCCGGCGCGGCGGGTCGCCGTCCGGGCCCGCCACGGCATCCCGGCCACGGCGCCGCTGCTGGTCTATCTGGGCGGCTTCAACCGGCACAAGAACGTGCTGCGGCTGATCGAGGCGATGCCGCGGATCCTCGCCGCGGTGCCCGAGGCGCGGCTCGCGATCGTCGGGCGCACCACCGGGGCGCGGTTCTGGGACAACGTGGACGAGCTTCAGGCCGAGGCCGCGAAGGATGCCGAGGCCGCCGGGCGGATCGTCTTCACCGGCGAGATCGACGATGCCGCCCTGGCCGAACTTCTGGGCAGCGCCGAGGCGCTGGTGTTCCCGTCGCTGTGGGAAGGCTTCGGCCTGCCGGCGGTCGAGGCGATGGCCTGCGGCACGCCGGTCCTGTCCTCGGACCGCGGCTCGCTGCCCGAGGTGGTGGGGGATGGCGGGCTCTATTTCGACCCGACCTCGGCGGCTGCCCTGGCCGACCAGGCGATCCGGCTGCTCGGCGATCCAGACCTTGCCGCCGACCTGTCGGCGAAGGCACGGGCACGGTCCCGGCTGTTCAGCTGGGACAAGGGCGCGGAACTGGCCGAGGCGAGCTTCCGCCGCGCGCTGGGTCGGAGCCGAGGATGACCAGATCCGCCCCGGGACCTGCGCGGATCTGACCCGCGCCCCGCGCGACGTGCGTCTCGCCCGTGCGGGAACTTCCCGTCGGTTTCGCCGTTTCTGACAGGACCGCGACCGGGCTGCCGCCCGGTCCCCGGCCACTGGACAGGATCGGCCCGCAGCCCGCCCGGCAACGGCCCGATGCAGGGAGGAACGAGCATGAAAGAGACGGGCCAAGGCTTCGCGGGTGGCATCTACGTGCTGCTCATCTCCGTCGCCCTGAGCGCAGGACTGATCTTCGTGATCCTTCAGGACCGCAACGACGATGCGCGGCAAGGCGGCATGGTCACGGGCCAGATGTCGCCCGCCGAATGAGGAACTTTGCCTGACGGGACCGATGGTCTAGGCAGGGGCATCACAGAAGGATGGGCCCTGACCTTGCCAGCACTCCCCCCGCTTGGGCCGCACGGGATGTCCCGGCGCGGCGTTCTGATCGGTTCCGCGGCGGCGTTTCTGGTGCCCGCGCTTGGCCTGGGGGCCGGGGCGCCGGTCCTGGCGCGGACCGGCACCCCGGGGGTGCGCGACATCCCGGCGCGGCCCTTGCCGGTGCCCGACACGGTAAGCCCGGCGATGACGCCGGTCGTCGCAGCGGACCTGCCACCGGGCTGGGCCACCGTGCCCGAGTCCCCGGCCGCGTGGCGGGCCATGGCGGCAGCCTCGGCCGAAGGGGCCGGTCCCGTGCTGGACGCGATCCAGGCCAGGCTGGGTGTCACGGTCACCCGGCGGCAGATCGGTGGCGTGCCCTGTTTCGTCTCGATGCCGAACGACCTGCCCGAGGCGAACCGGAACCGGATGCTGATGCATCTGCATGGCGGCGGCTATGTGCTGTTCCCGGGGCTGGTCGGCGCTGGCGAAGGCATGATGATGGCCGGCTATGGCGGCTTTCCCGTGGTGTCGGTGGACTACCGCATGGCGCCCGATCATCCCTTCCCGGCGCCGCTGGACGATGCCATCGCGGTCTGGACCGCGCTGCTGGCCGAGCACGACCCGACGCGCATGGCGATCTTCGGCACCTCGGCGGGGGGCGGGCTGACCCTGGCAACGGCGCTGCGCGCCCGGGCCGGGGGTCTGGCGCTGCCGGCGGCGATGGGGCTGGGCAGCCCCTGGGTCGATCTGGAACAACGCGGCGATTCCGTCTTCGCCAATGCCATGGTGGACAATGCCCTGGTGTCCTGGACCGGCTGGGTCGGCGCGGCGGCGACGCTCTATGCCGGCACCAACGATATCCGGAACCCGCTGATCTCGCCCATCCATGGCGACTTCGCCGGGCTGCCGCCGGCGATCGTCACCTCGGGCACTCGGGACCTGTTGCTCAGCGACGCGGTGCGCACCCATCGCAAGCTGCGCCAGGCCGGGATCGAGGCGGCGCTTCAGGTCTTCGAGGCCCAGAGCCACGCCCAGTTCCTGACCCCCTTCGCCCCCGAGACCGAGGAAGCCTTCGGCGAGATCGCGGCCTTCTTCGACCGCCATCTCGCCTGACCTGCGAGGGGCGCCCGGCACCTTCCGGCCCGGACGCCCTCGAACGCCCCCCTGCCTGGGTGTCAGCCCTGCGGGGAGTGGCCTTCCGCCGGAAGGTTCCGGGTGCGGATCATCGAATAGACCACGCCGGCGCCGAGGATCGCGAAGGTGATGCCCAGCGACCATTCGGCGGGGAACTTCTGCCAGCCCATCAGGTCGGCGATGAAAATCTTCGACCCGATGAACACCAGCAGCACCGCCAGCGCCTGCTTCAGGTAGTGGAAGCGGTGCAGCACCGCGGCCAAGGCGAAGTAGAGCGCGCGCAGGCCGAGAATGGCGAAGATGTTCGAGGTATAGACAATGTAGGGGTCGGTGGTGATGGCGAAGACCGCCGGCACCGAATCCACCGCGAAGATCAGGTCGGCGATTTCCACCAGGATCAGCGCCAGCAGCAGCGGCGTCATCCACAGCACCTTGCGGCCGGTCTTCGGGTCGGGCTTGCGCACCAGGAAGGCGTTGCCGTGCAACTCGTCCGTCACCCGGAAGCGCCGGCGCAGGACCTTCAGCAACGGGTTCTGCGACACGTCCATCTCGCGTTCCTCGCTCACCAGCATCTTGAGACCGGTGAAGACCAGGAAGGCGGCAAAGATGTAGAGCACCCAGCCATGCGAGGCGACCAGCGTCGCGCCGAAGCCGATCATGATGCCGCGCAGCACGATCACGCCGAGGATACCCCAGAACAGCACCCGGTGCTGATAGGCGCGCGGGACCGCAAAATAGCTGAAAATCAGGGCGATGACGAAGACGTTGTCCAGTGCCAGAGTCTTCTCGACCACGAAGGCGGTCATGTATTCGGCCGCCGGGGTGGCGCCGAGCTGGTACCAGACGAAGCCGCCGAAACCGACCCCCATGGCGATGTAGAGCGCAGAGAGCTTCAGGCTTTCGGCGACGCCGATCTCGTGATCGTTGCGGTTCAGCACACCGAGGTCCAGCACCAGAAGCGCCACCACGATGCCCACGAAGACCAGCCAGAGCCAGACCGGCTGGCCGAGGAAGAGCGAGAAAAGAAGTGACTCCATTCGGTTGCATCCCTTGCGTTGGGGGATGCGCCTGCTCCGGGATCCTGCCCTTGTGACCAATACGGGCCGGCACCGGGGGCAAGACGCACCCGATGCGGTCCGACATCACGACATCCTGTCGCCAGAGGGGCCCGGTCCGCTTCTGTCGAAGTAGGAAGGCCAGCGCGCCTGGGCAAGGGGGCGCCAGTCATGTCTGAACGGATTCCGTCCGCGCCGTGCGGACGGCTTGCCCGACCCCGCGGCCCCGGCTAGATCCGTCCGCGAGCGCATTTCGCAGCGGACGGAACCATCATGGGCCAGATCGTCGCCGCCTACGCCTATCTGGACGGCCAGCGCGTCCGCGAGATCGACCTGCGCGAAAGCCGGCGCTATGCCCGCAGCAAGAACGAATTCGTCTGGATCGGGATGCTGGACCCGACCGAGGCCGAGCTGAGGGGCCTGCAGGGCCAGTTCGACCTTCACGCGCTGGCGATCGAGGATGCGCTGCTGGACCACCACGCGCCGAAGCTGGCTCTTTATGGTCGATCGGTGTTCATTGTGCTGCGCACCGCCGAGACCTCGGGCCGGCACATCCGCTTCGGCCACACCTACATCTTCATGGGCCCCGACTACATCATCACCATCCGGCGCGGCCCCTCGACCAGCTACGCGCCGGTGCGCACCCGCTGCGAGGACGATCCCGAACAGCTCCGGCTCGGGGTGGACTACGTGCTTTACGAGCTGCTGTCCTTCGTGGTCGACAACTATCTCACGGTGATCCGTCGCCTTCAGGAGTCGGCCGATGCCATCGACAAGCGGATCGAGACCGGCCGGGTCGATCGGTCGGACATCCACCGGCTTTACGCGCTGCGCCGGGAACTGGTGAAGATGCGCCGGATCACCGCCCCAACCGTCGAGATCTGCGCCCGGCTGAAGGTGCTCGAGGTGCCGGGGCTGGACGCCGAGGTGCGCCCCTATCTGGCCGACCTGCATTCCCATGCCCTGAGCGTGGACGAGACGGTGAACGCCCTGCGCGAGGTGCTGGACTTCGGCTTCCAGGCGATCCACCTGCAGGAAGCCTCGCGCCAGGGCGAGGTGAACCGGCGCTTCGCCGGCTGGGCGGCGATCCTTGCGGTGCCCACGGCCATTGCCGGGATCTACGGGATGAACTTCGAATTCATGCCCGAGCTCGGCTGGCGCTTCGGCTATCCGGCCGTCCTGGTCCTGATCTTCTCGGTCTCTGTCGGGCTCTACCTGCGCTTCAAGCGCTCGGGCTGGCTCTGACGCCGACCCTGGCCTAGCGCTTCAGGATCGACACGAGGTCAAGCTGCGGCCGCTTCCGGCTCGACAGGTCGAGATGTTCCTGGATGTGCTTGAGGTGCAGCCGCATCATCCGCGACGCCTTTTCGGAATCGCGCGCCCGGATCGCGTCGGCGATCGCGGCATGGTCGTCGTCGCGACAGTTCACCATGCCCGGCGCCCCGTAGATCCCGATGATCAGCGAGGTGCGCGTCACCAGTTCCTTCATCATCCTCAGCATCACCGAATTGCCGGCGATCTGGCAGAGGTGGACATGGAACTGCCCCGACAGGCGGATCGCCTCGTTCCGGCTGCCCAGCCGGTGTGCCTCGTATTCCGCCTCCAGATGCCGGGCCAGAAGCGCGATGTCGTCGTCGGTGGCGCGATCGACCGCAAGGCGGGCGATGTCGGGCTCGAGAATCAGGCGGGCCTCGAAGATTTCGGCCGCCTGTTCCGCCGTCGGCGAGGCGACGAAGGCGCCGCGGTTGGCGCGCAGTTCGACCACCTCGCGACTGGCCAGCAGCAGCAGGCTGCGCCGGACCCGCATCCGGCCGACGCCGAAGGCTTCGCACAGGGCCGATTCGGACAGTTTCGTTCCGGGCGGCAATCGTTGTTCGATGATTGCCTCGAAAATGTGCTCGACGATGGCTTCCTCGGCAACCTCGTCGGTTTCGGGCAGCCGGTTATCCTCTTGTTCCGAAAGTGCCATCGGGGCCCGATCCGCTGCTAACCCGTTGCATGTGCCAGAAATACGGCCAGTTGTCGCCAACAACAAGCATCGACCATTGTGCGCAAACTTCCAAATTATTTGTGGACACGATTGTTAACAATCATACCCTCCTATTGCTGACCGATGCTGCTGACGCTGTCGTCGACATCGGGTCACCGACCACTCAAACGAGAGATATGGAGCCCTCCGATGCTTCGTCGCACCTTCCTGAAGTCCACCGCCCTTGCCACCATCGCCTCGCTGGCCTTCGCGGCGGGCGCCCATGCCGAGAACCCCGTGCTGAAGATCGGCTTCGTCGGCGTGACCTCGGGTCCGGCCGCCGCCTGGGGCATCTCGAACCAGCGTTCGATGGAAACCCGCGCCGCCTGGCTGAACGAGACCGGCGGGGTCAAGATCGGCGACACCACCTACGACATCGAGATCGTCCCCTTCGACGACCAGAAGGATCCCAAGCGCGCCATCGCCGGGATGGAGAAGATGGCGCAGGACGGCATCCACTATGTGGTCGGTCCGAACGTCGATGACGGCGCCGCCGCGGTCCGCCCGGTGGCCGAGCAGAACGGCATCATCTACTTCCCCTACGCCTTCCCCAAGGAACTCTATACCCCGCCCGCGTCGAACGCGATCCTGGGCATGGTGGCGAACTACCAGTCCGGCCCGGCGATCTACAAATACCTGATCGACAACAAGGGCGTGAAGAAGATTGCCTTCGTCGCCGCGAACGAATCCGACCCGCTGAGCCAGCGCGATTCGGGCGTTGTGGCCGCCAAGGCGCTGGGGCTCGAGGTGGTTTCGGACAGCGTGACCTATCAGGTCGACACCACCGACTTCACGCCGGTGCTGCTGCCGGTGATCCAGACCCGTCCCGACCTGCTGGTGCTGTCCGGCGTGTCGCCGGCCAACGCGCCGCAGCTGATCCGCTCGGCCCGGGAACTGGGCTATGAGGGGCTGATCTCGACCGAGACCGCACAGGACGCGACGGTGCTGGCGGAAGGCGCGGGCGAACTGGCGAACGGCTTCATATCGGTCGGCGGCGCCTCGACCCCGGAACTGGCCAGCGAGGCAATGAAGGAATTCGTCGCGCGCTACACCAAGATGTTCGGCGAATACAACGACGAGTCGAACACCAAGGTCTATGCGCTGGAATACATCCTCGAGACGCTGAAGGCGAACCCGGCGGCGATCGACAATGTCGAGGAATACAAGAAGACCATCGACACCTTCTCGGCCCCGAACCCGTTCATGACGGGCGATGCGACGCTGCACTATGTGGGCACCGCCTCGTTCGGCCAGAAGCGCCAGGTCTCGGTGCCGCTGGTGGTCAACGAGTTCAAGGACGGCACGTTCGAGACGCTGTTCGTCGCCGCGGTCGACTGACGCCACCGACCCTGTGACACGGGGTCCGGCCGCCAAGGGCCGGCCGGACCCCGGATTTTTCCGGTTTCGAGGGCTGCATGGAACAGATCGTCGCCAACGGGCTCTATCTCGGCGCGCAATACGCACTGATCGCGCTGGGACTGACACTCATCTTCTCGCTGATGAACGTGCTGAACTTTGCCCACGGGCAGATGTACGTCTTCGGCGGCTTCATCACCTACACCATCGTGGCCCAGTTCGGCCTGCCGTTCATCGTCGGGCTGGTCGTTTCGGCCGTGGTTCTGGCGGTCATGGGCGCCGCGATCGAGAAGTTCCTGTTCCGCCCGGTGATCCGGCGCTCGAAGCGGGATGAATCCACCATGCTGCTGGCGGCGGGGATCGCGTTCTTCCTTGATGCCGTGATCCTGCTGCTCTTCGGCGAGAAGCAGCGTGGCGTGCCGAAGATCGTCAACGGCGTGTTCAACTGGGATTTCCGGCTGATCATGCCCTATGACCGGATCCTGATCGGCTTCCTCGCGGTGGCGATGATCGTCGCCTTCATCGGCTTCATGCAGTATTCCAAGGCCGGCCGCGCCATGCGCGCCCTCGCCCAGGACCGCATGGCGGCGCAACTGATGGGCGTCGACGTGGACCGCTATTCGATGATCGGCTTCGCCCTTGGCGCGATGCTGGCGGGGCTGGTCGGCGCGCTGCTGGTCACGATCACCGGCGTGAACCTCGGGATGGGCGGGCCGACCTCGGTCAAGGCCTTCATGATGATCATGATCGGCGGCGCCGGGGTGATCTCGGGTGCGATCGCCGGCGGCTTCATCCTCGGCATGATGGAAAGCGTCGGCCTGTCGGTGCTGTCGGCCTATGGCGACATCACCTACCTGCTGATCTTCGTCTCGCTGATGATCTTCCTCGCCATCCGGCCGCAGGGCCTGATGGGCAAGCCCTGGGGCTGAGCCATGGCCGGCCCCATCTCCCCCCGCCCCGCCATCCCGGTCGACGTGCCGGGAACCGCCCCCAGCCCGACGGGACAATCGCTGATGTCGCCCCGAAAGATCCTCGGCCTGCTGGCCTTCCTGATCGGCGTCTTCGTTCTGGTGCCGATGTTCATCGCCGCCACCGGACGCTGGGACTTCTACTATACCCTGACCTCGGTCGCGCTGCTGGCAACCGCCGCCGCCGGGGTCTGGCTGACCTTCTATATCGGCCGGATCAACATCGGACAGGGCGCCTATGCGCTGATCGGCGGCTATGTCTCGGCCGTGCTGATCACCAAGGCGGGCGTCAGCTTCTGGCTGACCCTGCCGCTGGCCGGGATCTTCTGCGCCGCGGTCGCGGTGGTGATCGGGCTGCCGATCCTCAGGTTGCGCGGCGTCTACTTCGCCATGGTGACGCTGGTCCTGACCGAGGTCGCGCGGCTGACCGCGCTGGCGCTGCCGGTCACCAACGGCGCCAAGGGCATCACCTCGATCCCGATGCCCGGTGCGGTCTCGCTGTTCGGGATCACCCTGATCCCTGACTTCGCGACGCTGGCCAACCCGAAGCTCGCCTTTTACCTGCTGGCTGCGGCGCTGATGGTGCTGACCTATCTGGTGCTGTGGCGGATCGTGAACTCGCGGCTGGGGCATCTGTGCCGCAGCCTGCAGCAGAACGAGGAACTGGCGGCCTCGATCGGCGTCAACACCGCCTGGCTGCGCGTGCTGGCCTATGCGATCTCGAGCTTCTTCGGCGGCATCGCCGGGGCGATGTTCGTGGCGATCTCGCAGTCGATCTATCCGTCGTCCTTCGTGGTGCAGGACAGCGTGAACTTCATGCTCTACTGCTTCCTCGGCGGCCTCGGCTATGTCTTCGGCCCGATGCTCGGCACGCTCCTGCTGTATTTCGGCTGGGACCTGCTGTCGGTCGCCCGGGAATTCCAGCTTCTCATCTACTCGGGCGCCATGATCGCGCTGATGCTGGTGCTGCCCAACGGCGTGCTCAGCCTGCTCGACAAGAAGGAGGGCCGCAAATGACGACCCCGATCCTTGAAATCAAAGGCATCACCAAGCGCTACGGCGGGTTGACGGCGGTCAACAATGTCAGCTTCGACGTGGCGAAGGGCGAGATCCTGTCGGTGATCGGACCGAATGGGGCGGGCAAGTCGACCCTGTTCAAGCTGATCTCGTCCTTCGTGCCGGCCACCAGCGGCGAGGTGCTGTTCAACGGCACGCGGATCTCGAGCCTGGCGCCCCACAAGGTCGCCCGGATGGGCGTGGTGCGGACCTTCCAGGAAACCACGATCTTCCGGTCGATGACGGTGCGCGAGAACGTCATCGTCGCCCATCACCTGCGGTCGAAGGCGAGCCTGCTGAGCTATTTCCTGGGCACCGCGACCGCCCGGGCCGACGATGCGGACTTCGCCCGTTCGGCCGATGACATCGTCGATTTCCTCGGGCTTGGCGCGATCCGCAACGAGATGGCCTCGAACCTGCCGCAGGGCCATCTCAGGGCGCTGGGAATGGCAATCGGGTTGGCGACCCATCCCACGGTGATCCTGCTGGACGAACCCTTTGCCGGCATGAACCACGACGAGACGATGCGGATGGTCGGCCATGTCCGGCGGCTGCGCGACGAGCGCGGCGTGACCGTGCTGCTGGTGGAGCACGACATGCCCGCCGTGATGAAGATTTCGGACCGGATCGTCTGCATCAATTTCGGCGAGAAGATCGCCGAAGGCACGCCCGCCGACATCCAGGCCAACCCCCGCGTCATCGAGGCCTATCTGGGCTCGGAAGACGCCGCGATCGGGATGTAAGCCATGACGCCCACCACGAAGATGCTGAGCTTCGACAATGTCGAGCTGTTCTACGACCATGTCTATGCCCTGAAGGGCGTCTCGATCGAGATGGCCGAGGGCGAGACCGTTGCCCTGATCGGCGCCAACGGGGCGGGGAAATCCTCGATCCTGCGGGCGATCACCGGGCTCAGGAAAATCCGCTCCGGCTCGATCAGCTATCTGGGCGAACGGCTGGACGGCACGCCGGCGCCCGAGATCGTCCGCAAGGGCATCGCCATGGTCCCCGAGGGCCGGCGCGTCTTCCCGCTGATGAGCGTGAAGGACAACCTGCTGATGGGAGCCTTCACCCGCACCGACAAGGGCGAGATCGCGGCGACGCTGGACAGCATCCTGACCCGCTTCCCGCGGCTGAAGGAACGCTATCACCAGCAGGCCAGCACCCTGTCGGGCGGCGAGCAGCAGATGATGGTGATCGGCCGCGCGCTGATGGCGAAGCCGCGGCTTCTGCTGCTGGACGAACCGAGCCTTGGGATCGCGCCGAAGCTGGTGCAGGACATCGCCCGGGCCATCGTGGCGATCAGCCGGGACGAGAAGGTCTCGGTCCTGCTGGTCGAGCAGAACAGCCGCATGGCGCTGTCGATCTCGAACCGGGCCTATGCGCTGTCCACCGGGCAGGTGGTGCTGCAGGGGAATTCGAAGGACCTGCTGAGCGACGACCGGGTCAAGGCCGCCTATCTGGGCGGGGATGTGTGACCTCCGATGCGCATCCTGGTCGTCAACCCCAACACCACCCGGTCGATGACCGAGAAGATTGCCGCGGCGGCCCGGGGGGCGGCCTCGGCGGGAACCGAGATCGTGGCCAGGAACCCCGACAGGGGTCCGGCCTCGATCGAGGGCTACTATGACGAGGCGATGAGCCTGCACGGGCTTCTCGAGGTGATCCACGCCACGCCCGATACCGACGCGGTGGTGATCGCCTGCTTCGACGATACCGGGCTCGACGCCGCGCGCTGCCTGACCGACCGGCCGGTGGTCGGGATCGGCGAGGCGGCGTATCACATGGCCTCGCTGATCTCGAACAGGTTCTCGGTGGTGACCACGCTGGCGCGCTCGGTGCCGGCGCTGGAACACAACCTGCACCGCTATGGCCTGGCGCAGCGCTGCGCCCGGGTGCGGTCGTCGGACGTCGCCGTGCTGGAGCTGGAAGAACCCGGCAGCAATGCCGCGACCCGGGTCAGCGAGGAGATCGGCCGCGCCGTCACCGAGGATCGGGCCGAAGCCATCGTGCTGGGATGCGCCGGGATGACCAACCTGGCCGAACGGCTGGCAACCCAGCATGGCCTGCCCGTGCTGGACGGGGTGAGCTGCGCCGTGGCCATGGTCGAGGCGATGGTTCGGCTGAAGCTCAGGACCTCGCGGCTGGGCGGCTATGCGCCGGTCCCGGAGCAGAAGCTGGCCTTCGCCTGAGACCTTCCCGGCGGCCCGGGCCGGTTTGCACCAGCCCGTCTCCCTCACCGCCTAGAGCAGGTAGGCCCCGCTCGCCTCGCCCGTGCCGGTTCCGTCAAACGGCACCTCGTATAGCGCGGCCAGCGGCGCGGCGGCGGCATTGGCATCCTCGAAGGTCACCCCGATCTCGGACAGCTGGGCGACGGTCAGACCGGTGAAATAGACATAGTTCGAGGTGGCCAGGGTCAGACGGAGCCCGGACGTCGTGTCCCGCGGCGCCAGCTCGGTCAGCGCCGAGACCGACAGGCCGACGAACTTCACCGTGTCGACCCCGAAGGCATAATCGGTGATGTAGTCCGACGAGGCGACACCGGCGGTGGAGTCGGCGATGTCGATGACGAACTGGTCCTGCCCCGCCCCGCCGGTCATGTAGTCCTTGTTGCCGGTGCCGGTGTACAGGATGTCGTTGCCCGCGTCGCCATAAAGCTTGTCGTTTTCCGAGCCTCCCCAGATCTGGTCGTCGCCGTCACCGCCATAGAGCGTATCGGCGCCGGCCTCGCCCCAGATCATGTCGTCGCCGGCATCGCCATAGAGCTTGTCGGCATCGCCACCGCCATAGAGCGAGTCGATACCGGCGCCGACAGGGAATCATTGCCGTCGCCACCATAGATCGTGTCCGTCCCGGCATCGCCGAAGATCATGTCGGCCCCGGCCAAACCCCAGAGCTTGTCGTTGCCGTCGCCGCCATAGATCAGGTCGTCGGCGCCACCGAGCGTGATCTGGTCGGCGCCGGCCATGCCGTAGACGGTCAGACCCACGGACGAGTCGTTGGTGTAGATGTCGTTGGCACTGGTGAGGGTCACGGCGGTGTCCGGCGGCACATAGACCGGGTTGCCGCCGGACGTGGTGGACTGAAGCCGGATCTCGGTCGCCCCGCTCAGATCGGCCAGGGTGACAGTATCGACCCCCAGACCCGGTGCCAGCCACAGCGAGGCATCGGCCGATCCATCGCCATCGGCATCGATGGCAAGCAGGCCGGTAACGGCGTCGTAGGCAACAAACCCGGGCGCCAGGGTGACGCCATCGACAACGATACGATCGGCCGCGACGTCGAAGTCGCTGAGGATGTCACCATCCAACCCGGCCAGCGTGTCGCTGGCCGTGTCCGCCCCCTCGCCGAAGACAAAGGTGTCGGCCCCTGCCCCGCCGGTGAGGGTGTCGTCGCCTTTCCCGCCCGTCAGCAGGTTCGCCGCCTCGTTACCGATCAGGGTGTCATCGCCGATCCCGCCTGTGGCATTCTCGATCAGAGACCTTGTGTCACCGTTGTAGAGAAGCGACATGTAGATGTGGTTGGCCGCGAAGATCGTGGCCCCGTTTGCATCGGTGCCGAGCTTGGCCCGCTGGGCAAAGCCGGTGACGTTCAGATCGGTTCCCTTGCCGGGGTTGAGGTCGATCTTCAGGTTGGTGCTGTAGGCCGAAAGATCGATCGTGTCGGTCCCGTTCCCGTCCCAGAGGGTGCGGAACACCCGGTTCGCACCAGGCACCCCGGCCGAGACGCCGTCGACCGTCATCTCGCCGGTTACAGGATCGAAGTGATAGGTCGTGTCCCCTGCCAGCGTGGTGAAATCGGCGCCGTAGATCGCCTGGATGGCCGCGATGTCCAGCATCATCAACGACTGCGGGTAGCCCCAGGTCTCGACCGTATAATAGCTGGTCGGCCCGCCCAGATAGGACCGGTACGACATCACCGTGTATTCCAGCCCGTCATACGCCGGGTCGAGCACCGGTGTGGACTGATGCGGATGCTTCAGTCCCAGCGCATGGCCGAACTCGTGCAGCGCGGTGGCATATTCATAGCTGCCGATATAGGGTCCGCTGTCGGAGATCAGCTTCGAGAAGAAGCTCTTGTCGACCCCGAACCAGATATCGCCCGCCGCATCGGCGGTGGTGCTGTAGGGATAATAGGCCCAGGCGGTCGAAGGGACCGAAGACCCGCCGATGTTGATCTGCGGATGGCTGCCGGCGGCGGCCTCGACGATGTCAAGGCTGGTGACGCCCTGCCACAGACCGGCCGCACTGCGGACGATGTCCTGTCCATAAGAGGACAACGGCAGGAACATCGCTGGTTCACCATAACCGGAATAGGACGGCGAACCGTAATAGTCCGCGCCGCTGGAGGCGAAACCGAAGGTGACGGTCGTGCCGCCCCAGCTGTAGCCCGAGATCAGCGCCTGCCACTGGGTCTGTCCGGGCACAACCGCCGGTTCCGTGGACAGCACCGACTGGTTGGCTGCGGTGGACGTGGCCGAGGTGGTTGCCCGATCGGGAGAAGGCGTTCCCTCGTCAAGGGCGCCCAGGACACATGGATTGGAACAGCACACAACACACATTCATCTCGCTCCTGCCGGATGGATCCCAGGCACGACTTCAGGGTCGGAACCCCGGAAGGCACCGAACGATCCTTGGTCGCGGAATCAGTCAGAATTAGTTGATTGGACGGACTTTTATTAACCGTTTTACAACCCTAGGTCTAATGCCATCTTCGGCCTGACCTGGCTGAAGACAATTTTTCGCAGCCACGCCAGACCAGGCAGCACTGGCCGGAAGGACAGCGCAAATACTCACCGAAGAGAGAACTCCAGCCTGTCGAGAACGGGTGGCTCCGGGCGGCGCTCCCAACGGCGACCGGCAAGCGCAAGAAGGGTGGCAACTGCACGAGACACGGAAGGCCGCGCATGCGCGATGAACGCGGGGTCCATGCGGCGCCCCCGCCCAAGGAGAAGGCCCGGCGATACGACAGGGGCCCTGTCCCATTCCCTTGCGCCATGTCGAACCGGGAGCGACCGACAGGGCTGACTCGCCACTGGATGTGGCGTGCGGGAGCAGCAGCGCGTCGCGGATGGATCCGGTTGCGGCTGGATCGCGATCCCCGTAAGTTGCGTGCGGCGTCACACGGTTGCCGGACATGCTTCTTTCGGCCGCTGCTTACGACAGCTTTTGCTGACGTTTGGCGGCTTTCCGCCGCGAATGTGCCGCACGAACAATGCCCGATGGACCTGGCATTTGCGGCTTGTTAACTTCGCTGTGGCGAACTCGTGCAAAATCTGCATTTTGCGGGAAAGCTGCCGGCTCCGCCGGACGGCGAGGTTACTGGTTGTTTTCGGCGGGGAGAACGTAACGCATGTGTTATTTGTGTCAGAAGTCACCTTGTGTGGTGAGCGGTACCGGAATTCAGTTCGACCCGGACGACGCCACGACGACGACGACGACCTCCTCGACGCCATCCTTCGTACTGTCGACGGAGCCGACCGCGGTGCCCACACGCGCGGAATGGCAGGCACTCGATTCCGGATACGCCTGGACCGGATCGGCGGTGACCTTCGGCTTTGCTTCCGGTGCCACAGACTACTACGGCTCGCCCGTCTATTCCGGCTATAGTGAACCGGCACAGTTCATCGGGTTGTCGGCGGCAGGCAAGAACATCCTGCGTGCGGCCTTCTCGGCCTGGGGTGGCACCACCAGCCTCACGATCACCGAGGCCGCATCCGGCGTACACCCGGACATGAACGTCGGCGGATCGGCGGTCCCGGATACGGCCTGGGCCTATTATCCCGGTACCACGGATTCCGCGGGCGACATCTGGTTCGGTCTGGACCAGGCCTTCTTCTCGAAGCTGGTCTCCTCCGCGGGACCGTACATCGGCAGCTACGAGTACGCCACTGCGCTGCACGAGATCGGCCATGCCCTGGGGCTGAAGCACCCGCACCAGGGAACGGTGAAGCTCGCCGCCGCCTATGACGGCCTGGAATACTCGGTGATGTCCTACCGCTCCTATCTGGGCGGGCCGACGAGCTATTACACGGTCGAGACCTGGAGCTTCCCGCAGTCGCTGATGATGCTCGACATCGCCCAGATCCAGGACATCTATGGCGCCGATTTCACCACCCAGTCGGGCAACACCGTCTACAGCTTCGATCCCCTGACCGGGGAAATGACGATGGGCGGCGTGTCGGCCGGGGTTCCCGGGGCCAACCGGGTGTTCCGCACTATCTGGGACGGCGGCGGGACTGACACCATCGACCTGGCGGCCTACACCACCAATCTCGCCATCGACCTGAACCCGGGCAAGGGCATTGATCTGGACGTCGGCGGAACCGCCCAGCGAGCACAGCTCAGCAGCACGGTCTATGCCGCGCACCACATCTACATGTCTCTGCTCCACAACGGCGACACAAGATCGCTGATTGAGAACGCCACCGGCGGCTCGGGCGCCGACATTCTGACCGGAAACCAGACTTCAAACGCGCTCAAGGGCGGTGGCGGCAACGACACCCTCACCGGGGGCCTGGGTGCCGACACGCTGACGCTCGGTTCGGGCAATGACACGGTGTCGGACACGGTCGCCGGATTGGACGGGGACACGCTCACCGACTTCAACCTGTCGGCCGACCAGATCCTCGTGCAGGGCGTGGCCCTGACCAGCGCACAGGTCTGGTACGTTGTGGCCAGCGGACAGTTGAAGATCGACTCCACCGGCGACGGGACCGCGGATGCAGTGATCAATGTGAACCTCGGTTCGACCCTGCCGCAGATCACGCTCGCGACCGTATCAGGCAATACGCAGGTGACCTTTACGGCCGGAAGCGGCACAGGCACCGGGTCAGGGGGCACGGTCTTGCTCACCGCCGGCAACGATTCCTACGTCAATGCGGCGACGTCGAACCAGTCTGTCGACGGGTTGGGCGGCAACGACTCCATCACGACGGGGAGCGGCAACGACACGCTCGTCGGCGGGGCGGGTGTTGAACTGATGAAGGGCATGAGCGGCAATGACTCCCTCTATGGGGATTCGGGCGCCGACACGCTGTACGGCGGTGACGGCGACGACAGCCAATTTGGCGGCGCCGAAGCCGACAAGGTCTATGGCGAGGCTGGCAATGACGTTCTGTGGGGAGACGACGGGACCGACTATCTTTACGGCGGCGCCAACGACGACGTCCTCCATGGCGGCGACGGGACGGATGAGCTCTATGGCGAAGCGGGCAACGACCTGCTTGAGGGCGACGCAGGCACGGACCTGCTGTACGGCGGCGCTGGCAGCGACGAATTGAATGGCGGTGCGAGCAACGACAAGCTGTACGGCGACGCCGACAACGACATTCTCAACACCGGCTCTGGGGCAAAGGAATTCATGACCGGTGGCGCCGGAAGTGATGTCTTCGTGTTCGAAGCCGCCGACTTCACCTCCGGCGTGAAGTCTCAGGAGTATGTCAACGATTTTGTCATCGGTGAAGACAGTCTGGGGTTCTACGGCTTCTCGGCTTCCTCGCTGAACGCCCTGCAGCCGCGCGACACCACTTCGGGCCTGCGGCTGACGGTAGGCACATCGAATTTCATCTATCTGAAGGGCCTGACCGTGGCCGAGTTGTCGGCCATCAGCGCGACCTTCAGTTCAGGGCCAGCCCCTGCCGCCTCTCCGGCCGACGCAGGGCTTGCAGCCGATCTGTCGTTCGACCCGCTGGATGACGAAGACGAGTCGGGCCTGGATGGAAGCACATGGCTGTCCATCTCGGGCGACCTGTCCGACGCCCATTCCTGGGTCTTCTTCTGACGGCACTTACCCTTCGGTTTCCGGACAGTCCGACACCACAGAGGAAGGTCAGGGTCCATCTGACAGGCAGGATTGCCGGCAGGTGACCCTTCCCATCCTGAACGGGAACTGGTCCGGGCATTGCCGGGCCCATTTCGTCTGAAGCGTCGCGCTGTCCTTGCGCCCTGACCGTTCAGGCGCGCTGGCGGCTGCGAACCCGGCACATGGACGCCGTCGCGGAAGGCTGGGCCAGCCCCGCCCGGCGCAGTCCAGTGCGCGCCGGGAAGCCCGGCCCCTGGCCGCAGGTCAGGCCGAGATGAACTCCCGCACGAAGGCCGTTGCCGGGCGGGCGCAGATCTCCTGCGGCTTGCCGATCTGCTCGATCCGGCCCATCGACATCACCACCACCAGATCGGCAAGCTCCATCGCCTCGTCCTGGTCGTGGGTGACGAAGATGGTGGTCAGGCCGGTCTCGTCATGGATGTCGCGCAGGCCCTGGCGCAGCTCCTTCCTGACCCGCGCATCCAGCGCCCCGAAGGGTTCGTCCAGCAGCAGCACCCGCGGTTCGATCGCCAGCGCCCGGGCCAGCGCGACGCGCTGGCGCTGACCGCCGGAGAGCTGGCTGGGAAAGCGCCCGCCGATCTCGGGCAGCTGGATCAGCTCCAGCAGCCTTGTGACCCGTCGGGTGATCTCGGCCTTGGTCGGCCGCTGGGCCCGGGGCCGCGCCCTTAGGCCATAGGCGATGTTCTCGAACACCGTCATGTGCCGGAACAGGGCATAGCTCTGGAACACGAAGCCGGCGCGGCGCTCCTGCACCGACAGGCCGGTGGCGTCCTGCCCGTCGAAACGGACCTGACCCGCGGTCGGGTATTCCAGCCCGCCAAGGATGCGCAGCAGCGTGGTCTTGCCCGACCCGGACGGGCCGAGCAGCGCCACCAGCGCGCCGGAGGGGATGGACAGCGACACCGGAAGCAGGGCCGAGGTGACACCGAAGGTCTTGGCGATCTCGTCGATTTCGATCTGCATGGTCATCTCCTCAATGGCGGTGGCTGGCGGCAAGCTGGTCGGCGTGCCGCAGTTCAAGCGCGGTTTTCAGAAGCAGGGTGACAAGGGCCAGAAGGGTCAGCACGGCGGCCATCGAGAAGGCGGCCACCGAAAGGTATTCGTTGTAGAGCATCTCGATGGTGATCGGCATGGTCGCGGTCTGGCCGCGGATCTTGCCCGACACCACGGCGACGGCGCCGAATTCGCCCATGGCGCGGGCGTTCGACAGCAGCACGCCATAGAGCAGCGCCCAGCGGATGTTGGGCAGCGTCACCGTCCGGAAGGTGCGCCAGCCCGAGGCGCCCAGGGTCAGGGCGGCCTCCTCCTCGGCGCGGCCCTGCTCGATCATCACCGGGATCAGTTCGCGGGCGACGAAGGGGAAGGTGACGAACATTGTCGCCAGCACGATGCCCGGCACCGCGAAGATGATCGGCCAGCCCTGCGCCACCAGCCAGCCGCCGATCAGCGAGTTGCCCCCGAACATCAGCACGAGGCAGAGCCCCGCCACCACCGGCGAAACCGAGAACGGCAGATCGATCAGGGTGATCAGGAAGGCCTTGCCGCGGAAGTCGAACTTGGTGATGGCCCAGGCCGCGGCGATGCCGAAGACCGCGTTCAGCGGCACCGCGATGGCGGCCACCATCAGCGTCAGCCGGATCGCGGACAGCGCGTCGCGGTTGCCGAGGCTGGCCACCGCCGCGACGGCGCCCTTGGCCAGCGCCTCGGCGAAGACGGCGACCAGCGGCGCGAAGATCAGCAGCGCGACCCCGAGGGCCGCAACGGCGATCAGGGCAAGGCGGGCGGCCGGGGCTTCCTGGGTGGGGGCGCGGAACCGGGCCGCAAGGGTCGCGGCGTCAGACATAACCGATCCTCCGCCGGCTCCAGACCTGGATGATGTTGATGGCCAGCAGCATGGTGAAGCTGATCAGCAGCATGGCGATGCCGATGCTGGCGGCCGCGTCGTAGTTGAATTCCTCAAGCTGGATGACGATCAGCAGGGGCGCGATCTCGGTCACCAGCGGGATGTTCCCGGCGATGAAGATGACCGAGCCGTATTCGCCGACCGCCCGCGCCAGCGCCAGCGCGAAGCCGGTCAGGGCGGCGGGCAGCAGCATCGGCAGGATCACCCGGCGCAGCGTATGCAGCCGGGACGCGCCCAGGGTTGCACTGGCTTCCTCGACCTCGCGGTCGATCTCCTCGATCACCGGCTGGACGGTCCGGGTGACGAAGGGCAGCCCGACGAAGACAAGGGCGATGAAGATGCCCCATTGGGTATAGGCGATCTTCCAGCCGATTTCCTTGGCCAGCGCGCCGAAGGCCCCGTTTGGGGCGTAGAGCGCGGTCAGCGCGATCCCCGCCACCGCGGTGGGCAGGGCGAAGGGCAGGTCGACCGCGGCATCGAGGATCCGCCGGCCGGGGAAGCTGTAGCGCACCAGCACCCAGGCCAGGATCATCCCGAACACCAGGTTGAACAGGGCGGCCAGCAGCGACAGCCGGAACGACAGGCTGAGCGCGGCCCAGACCCGCTCACGGTTGACGGTCTCCCAGACATTCAGGGGACCGAAGCTGATGCCCTTCATGAGAAGGGCACCGATCGGCAGCAGCACGACGAGGCTGAGCATCGTCAGGGTCAGCCCCATGCTCAGGCCGAGGCCGGGCATGGGGGAAGGTTGGACCATGGGTCTGTTCATGTACGCACTCACTTTGGAACATAAATCTGGTCGAAGATGCCGCCGTCACCGAAATGCTCTGGTTGCACCTTGGCCCATCCGCCGAAGTCCTGGATCTTCACCAGATCCAGCTGTGGGAAGCGGGCGACATCCTCGGGATTGGCAGCCGACGTGTCCCAGGCGCGGTAGAAGTTCTTGAACGCGATCGCCTGGCCTTCCGGGGAATAGAGGTAGTCGAGATAGGCCTGCGCCAGCTTGCGGGTCTCGTCCGTGGTGACGTTGCTGTCGACAAGCGCCACCGGCGGCTCGGCCAGGACGCTGACCGACGGGACGACGATGTCGAACTCGCCCTCGCCCAGCTCCTTCAGGGCCAGATAGGCTTCGTTCTCCCAGGCCAGCAGCACGTCGCCGATGCCCCGCTGGGCGAAGGTCGTGGTCGACCCGCGGGCACCCGAGTCCAGCACCGGGACATGCTTGAACAGCTGGCCGACGAATTCCTTCGGATCCTTGCCGTTCTTCTCGGCCCAGGCCCAGGCGGCCAGATAGTTCCAGCGCGCCCCGCCCGAGGTCTTCGGGTTCGGGGTGATCACCTCGATCCCCTCGCCCACCAGGTCGCCCCAGTCGGTGATGCCCTTCGGGTTGCCCTCGCGGACCAGGAACACGATGGTCGAGGTATAGGGCGACGAGTTGTGCGGCAGCTTCGCCTGCCAGTCCTTCGGCAGCTTGCCGGCGGCGGCGATCTTGTCGATGTCGCTGGCCAGCGCCAGCGTGACCACCTGCGCATCCAGCCCGTCGATCACCGCGCGGGCCTGGCTGCCCGACCCGCCATGGCTCGCCTCGATGGTCGGGGCCGGGTTCCCGAGGCTTTGCCAATGGGCGGCAAAGGCCGCGTTGTACTCGCGGTAAAGCTCCCGGGTCGGGTCATAGCTGACGTTCAGCAGGG
>JBGAOK010000154.1:0-4915 GCA_044221805.1 Meridianimarinicoccus sp. | reverse complement strand
GTCGGAAGGCCTGACCCTGAACGAGGCGCGGCGGCGCGCCGGCAAGGTGCTGGCGGCGCGGGAGATGCTGGACAACCATGCGGCCCTGGCGTCGAGCGGTGCCCGCGTGGACTACCTGTCCAGGGACGTGGTCTCGGAGGCGGACGTGGAAGCGTCCATCGCCGGGATCCTGGCCAGGCACGGCCGGATCGACGGTGTCGTGCACGGCGCCGGAGTGATCGAGGACCGGCTTCTCGGCGACATCGCCAGCGACAGCTGGGACCGCGTGGTCGGGACCAAGGTGATCGGCCTGCTGCTGCTGCTGAAGCATCTGCCGCGCGACACGCTGGACTTCCTCTGGGTCTATTCCTCGGTTGCCGGACGCTACGGCAATGCCGGACAGACCAGCTATGCCACTGCCAACGAGCTGATGAACCGGCTGTGCTGCCAGTTTCAAGCGCAACGCGGCGAAGCCACGCAGGTCCGCGCGCTGAACTGGGGCCCATGGGGTCCGACCCGCTTCGGACTCGGCATGGTCACGCCCGAAACGGAACGCAAGTTCCGCGCCCAGGGTGTGGAACTGGTGGACGCAGCGCCGGGTCGGGGCCTGTTCAGGGCCGAATTCGCCGGTCGCAGGGATCCCGCCGAGGTCGAAGTGATCTGCGGCGCGGCGCCGTGGGAGCAGGCCGAGGCCCGCCGGAGCGCCTTCGTGCACGACGGCCCGGCGGGACTGATCGGCGCCGCCGACATCCGGGCGCGCGGTGCCGACAGCCTAGAGTTGTCCCTGGGCGTGTCGACGGCCGAGCCCTATCTCCGCGACCATGTGATCGACGGCAAGCCGGTGCTGCCGATGGCGATCGCGATCGAGATGATGGCGCAGGCGGTCCGGCGCGGCTTCGGCGGGTCCTGGCACATCGTGGCGGTCTCGGACGTGCGGCTTTTCAAGGGCGTGGTCCTCGAAGCGCCGCGGCGCGACCTTGTGGTGCGGATGACCCAGACCTCGCACGGGATGGGCGAGACCCAGACGGTTTCCGCCCGCATCGTGTCGCAGGAGAACCCGGCCCAGCCGCATTTCGCCGCGACGCTGGAACTTGCCGCGATGGCCGGGGCCGCCGCGTCCTGGCCGGATCTCGCGGTGCCCGGCAGCGCCGTCACCCAGGATGCCGCGACCACCTACAGGGATCACCTGTTCCACGGCCCCGCCTTCCAGGCGATCCGCCATGTCGACGCGCTGTGGGAGACGGGGATGCGCTGTCGCATCCTGACCTCGCGGCCGGGTGACCTGCTGCGCAATCCAGGCGATGCCGACTGGCTGTTCGATCCACTGGTGGTCGATGCCGTGGCGCAACTGCCGCTGGTCTGGTCCAGCACGCTGTTCGGCCGCTTCGCCCTGCCGGTGAGCTTCGGCCGCCTGGCGCGCTTCGCCGACAGTTTCCCCGCCACCGCGGCGATCGATTTCCGGATCACCGAACACACCCCCGAGATGGTCGTGAGCGAGGCCGCAGTGATCGATGCCGAGGGCGCGGTTCTGCTGACTGTCTCCGACATGCGCCATGCCTTCCGTCCGGGTTCGGGCATCCGTCCGGATCAGGGAAAGGCCGCAGCACTGGAAAAGGCGAGGGCAGCCTGATGAAGGACACCTATCACGCACCCGGCTCGGCCGAGCCCGTGGCCGTCATCGGCATGGCCTGCATCTTTCCGGGGGCACCGGACCTGCGGAGCTACTGGTCGAACATCCTCAACTGCGTCCCCTCGATCGGCGAGCCGTTGCCGGCCTGGAAAGCCGATCTCTATCTCGACCGCCGCAAGGTGACGACGACTGCCCGCGGCGGGTACCTGAAGGATCTCTATCGCTTCAATCCCGGCGAGTTCGGAATCATGCCGCGCGCCGTCGATGGCGGCGAGCCCGACCAGTTCCTTGCCCTTGCCGTCGCGAAGGCCGCGCTGGCCGATGCCGGCGCCCGCTACGTCGCGCCCGACTTCGACCATTCGGCGACCGGGGTGATCCTCGGGCACAGCCCGTACTATCATCGCGGCCAGGTCAACACCGCGCAGCACCTGGTCTTCGTCGAGCAGATTCGGGATCTCGTGCGGGCGATGGTCCCCGAGATGACCGAGGCACAGGAGGACCAGCTGGCGGCGTTGCTCAAGGAGCAGCTGCCGGCGTTCAATCCCGACGTCAGCCCCGGCCTCGTTCCTAATGTCATGACCGGTCGCATTGCCAACCGCCTGAACCTGCACGGGCCGAACTACATGATCGACGCCGCCTGTGCGTCCTCGCTGCTGGCGGTGAAGGCGGGGATCGAGGAGCTGCGCAACCAGACCAGCCGCATGATGCTGGTTGGCGGGGTCAACGCCTCGCTGCCGCCCGAGGTCGCGGTGATCTTCAGCCAGCTCGGCGCGCTGAGCCGCAGCGGCGCGGTGAAGCCCTTCGCGCAGTCCGCGGACGGGACGCTGCTGGGCGAGGGGCTTGGCGTCATTGTCCTGAAGCGGGTGGACGCGGCGATCGCCGACGGCGACCGGATCTATGCGTTGCTGCGCGGTGTCGGCACCTCTAGCGACGGCCGCGGTCTGGGTCTGCTGACTCCCTCGCTCGAGGGCGAGGTGCTGGCGATGCGCCGGGCCTACGACCAGAACGGCATCGACCCCGCAACGATCACCCTGGTCGAGGCCCACGGCACCGGCATTCCCCTCGGCGACCGGACCGAGATCGGCGCCATGCAGCGAATCTACGGTCCGCGCACCGGCGATTTCGGCCGTGTCGCGATCGGATCGGTGAAGTCGCTGATCAGCCACTGCATCCCGGCGGCCGGCATCGCCAGTCTTATCAAATCCTGCCTGGCGCTGCACAGCCGGATCCTCCCGCCCAGCCCCTGCGATACCGTTTCACCCGAACTCGACATCTCGAGCACCAACCTGTTCGTCAACACCGCTGCCCGCCCCTGGGTTTCGGCCCCGGACGAGCCGCGGCGGGCCGGGGTGAACGCGTTCGGCTTCGGCGGCGTGAACGCCCATGCCATTCTTGAGGAAGCGCCCGCCGCCGCAGTCCGCCCCCGTGACCTGAACCCCTGGCCCGAGGAGCTGTTCTGCTTCCGCGGGCCCGACAGGCTGTCGGTTCTCGCCCAGCTCGACCGGGCCGACAGCTTTGCCGAGCGCAACCCGGACACCCTGCTTGCCGACCTGGCCGCCACCCTCGCAGGCGTGGCAGCGGCGGCTGAGGGCGGATGCCGGCTGGCCGTCGTCGCCGGCGACATCGCCGACCTCCGCCGCAAGCTCGACCAGGCCCGGCGCAAGCTGAAGGCCGACGCGGTCGAGTTCACCACCCGCAACGGCCTCAGCTACAGCGAGGTGCCGATCGCCGGCAAGCTCGCTTTCATGTTCCCGGGCGAAGGCTCGCAATACCTGTATATGCTGGCCGATCTCGCCCGGTACTTCGATCCCGCCCGGCGCTGGCTGGATTTCTGGATGGGTGCCACCGCCGGCGACGGCGGCCTCGACCGGATCAACACGGTCTATCCGGTGGAAAGCGAGGCCACCGAGCAGCGCTGCGTCGCTTACGAGGCCGGGGTCCGCAGCATGGGCGTCGGATCCGAAGCGGCCTTCATCGGCGGGCAGGCGGTCTTCTCGACGCTGACCGCGCTGGGGATCTCGGCGGACGCGATGGTCGGCCACAGCACCGGCGAAAGTGCGGCTCTGGTCGCGTCCGGCGTGGTCCGGGCCGGTGACGCCGCCGAGACCAGCGCGCAGTTCCGCAAGATCTCGAGCATCGGCCAGATGGTCGAAGCGTCGGGAGAGGTCCCGACCGGGGCGCTGGTGGCGGTGGGGCTGCTCGACCGCGATCGGATCGCCGAGGCTCTGTCCGGCACCGAGGCGCTGATCACCATGGAGAATGCGCCGAACCAGACGGTGATCTACATGCCCGAGGCGGCGGTCGAACGGATCACCCGGCTGCTTTGCGGGCTCGGCGCGGTCTGCGAGCGGCTGGCTTTCGACCGCGGCTATCATTCGCCGGCCTTCCTGCCGATGCAGCGCGCCTTCGAGACCTTCTACCGCGAACTCGGACTTTCGGCGCCGCGGCTGCCGCTCTACTCCTGCGCGACGGTCGCGCCGTTCCCGAGCGATCCCGAGGCGGTCATCGAGGTCGCCGTGGGGCAGTGGTCGCGGCCAGTCCGGTTCCCCGATACCATCCGCCGTATGTACGCCGACGGGGTGCGGATCTTCGTCGAGGTCGGACCGGGCAGCAAGCTGACCTCGTTCGCGCAGGCGATCCTGCGCGACCGCAAGGCGTTCCCCGAGCCCGCTCTGGCTGCGGCCAGCGACGGCCCGGCGCTGGGGGGGATCGGCGCCCTGCTGCGTCTGGTGGGCCAGCTTTACGTCAACGGGCGGGCAGCGCCCGAAGCCGTGTTCAAAGGCCGCGATCTGGCTGCGGTCGATCTCTCGGCCGCCGCGCCGAAGGCGCTGCCGGGAATGTTCGTCGACAACTCCATTCCCCGTATCCGCGCGACCCCCGAGGTTGTCGCGCTGCTGCGGACGCTGCGCAGCCAGGCGAGATCCGCGCCGGCGCCCGCCGGCGCCGTTGCCGCGGAACCGCCGGCGGAACCCACGACGGCGCAGACGGCGGCGCAGACGGCGGTGCAGACGGCGGAGTTGCGACCGGCGGCAGGGCTGTATCCGTTCCTCAGCCGCATCACCGCGTCGGACCGCAACAGCCTGCGGGCGGTCGTCACCTGCGACCTCCGGACCGATCTGTATCTTCAGGACCATGTCCTGTCCGGCCCGGTCAGCGACGACGACAGCCTCCACGGCCTGCCCTGCGTCCCGCTGATGGTTTCGGTCGAAATCCTTGCCGAGGCGGCGGCAGCCCTTCTCGGTCGCCGCGACCTGAGCCTCGTCGAGAACCTTGTCACCGAGCGCTGGATTGCGGTTGAAGCCGACC
>JBGAOK010000153.1:0-5062 GCA_044221805.1 Meridianimarinicoccus sp. | reverse complement strand
GGCGCTGTTCGGTGATCTGGCCGGCAGCAGCACGCCGCTCCTCGAACGGCTGAACGCCATCGTCACCGATCTGGGATTCTCCGCCTATACCGGGCAGGACGGGACCCCGGCCCAGGTGATCGACATGGTCCTGTCCACGCTGACCCTGATGATCGGCACCGCCGGCCTGCCCCATGTCCTGATGCGCTTCCTGACCGTGCCCCGGACCAGCGACGCGCGCTGGTCGGCGGGATGGGCGATGCTGTTCATCACGCTCTTGTACCTGAGTGCGCCGGCACTGGGCGCAATGCTGCGCCTGAGCCTGGTCGATGCGGTCTTCCCCGACGGTCCGCGCGGCGCCGCGCTGGCCTATATCGACCGGCCCGACTGGATGAGGTCCTGGGAGGAGACCGGGCTGCTGGTCTGGGATGACCGCAACGGCGACGGTCGGGTCCAGTCCTACAACGGCGACAGCGAAGGCTTCCGGGCCGAAGCAGCCGCACGCGGCTGGAACGGCGACGAATTGACCATCAACCACGACATCCTCGTCCTCGCCAATCCCGAGATCGCCGGGATGCCGGCCTGGGTTGCTGCGCTTGTCGCCGCGGGCGGGATCGCGGCGGCGCTCTCGACCGCGACGGGGCTGGTCATGGCCATCGCCTCGGCGGTCAGCCATGATCTGGTCCGTGGCCGGATCAATCCGGCGATCACGGTCGAGGGCGAGCTCCTGACCGCGCGCATCGTGATGGGCGTGGTGATCCTGACATCGACGGCGGTCGGGTTCTATCCGGCGGCGATGGCGGTGCAGACCGTGGCGCTGGCCTTCGGGATTGCAGCCGCGACCCTGTTTCCCACACTGATGATGGGCATCTTCACCAAGCGTATCAACAATTCCGGCGCGGTCGCGGGAATGGCCGCCGGTCTCGTCTTCACCCTATGTTACATCTTCCTGCACCGGGGATGGTTCTTCATCGCCGGCACGAACCTGTTTCCCGACACGACCGCAGGCTCGCTCCTCGGCATCCAGTCCACCGCGATCGGATCCGTAGGCGCGCTGGTGAACTTCCTGGTCGCCTATTTCGTCTCGAGCGCGACGAAGCGGCCGCCACAGGACATCGAGGAGCTGGTCGAAGCGATCCGGGTTCCTCGTGGCCTGGGATCGGCGGCCGATCGCCGCTGACCCGCAAGGAACGGCGCCCCGGGTCGACCCGACCCTCCTCCCGACCGGGAGCGCCACAGCCGGACGCGGGCGATCCCCCGCGTCCGGCGCCAAACCCGGAGGGGCCCCGCCGAGAGGAGCCCGGGATGGACCGGACCACGCGAGAAATTCACGACATCCTGTCCGCGATCCACCCCTATGACGCGCTGGCCCCGGCGGAACGCGAGC
The DNA here is from genome assembly GCA_044221805.1 of Meridianimarinicoccus sp. GTDB lineage: Bacteria > Pseudomonadota > Alphaproteobacteria > Rhodobacterales > Rhodobacteraceae > Meridianimarinicoccus. The sequence goes on along the minus strand of JBGAOK010000153.1, from coordinate 3,696 downwards.
GGGTGGCGACGGCTTGCCGGATCGCCGCCTTCGACCGCGGCGACGAGATCTACGCCGTCGGCCAGCCCTTGCCCGGACTGTTCGTGGTGGTCGAGGGCGCGGTCGAGGTGCGCGACCGCACCGGCGGGCAGATCTCGCTGCTGGGACCGCGCAACAGCTTCGGCGAACGCGGCCTGCTGCGTGCCGGGGTCGCGGTCACCGCCGCCAAGGCCGCCGACGACGCCCGGCTGATCGTCCTGCCGGTGGCCGAGTTCCGCCGCCTGATGGCCGAGCAGCGCCCCTTCGCCCGCTTCTTCCAGCGCGGCCGGCAGGACCGGCCGGGCCGCGCGGCGCTGGCCACCACCGAGGTCCGGCACCTGCTGACCAATCCGGCGGTCACCGTCGATCCGGCCACGAGTATCCGCGCGGCCGCGCAACTGATGCGCGACAAGGGCATCTCGAGCCTGCCGGTGATCGCGGACGGCCGACTGACCGGCATCGTCACCACCACCGACCTGTCGCACCGGGTGGTGGCCGCGGCGCTGCCGCTCGACCTGCCGGTGGTGCGGATCATGACCCCGAATCCGGTCACGCTGCCGCCGACCGCGCTGGCGTCCGACGTGCTGCACCTGATGCACGAACGCCATATCGGCCACCTGCCGATCTGCGAGGACGGAAGGCTCGTGGGCATGGTCACCCGGACCGACCTGTCGCGGCTGCAGGCGGTGACCTCGGCGCACCTGATCTCGGCCATCGCCGGGGCGCGTACCGCGGCGGGCATGGCCCGGGCCACCGCCGAGGTGCCGCAGCTTCTGGTCCAGCTGGTGGGCTCGGCCAACCGGCACGAGGTGGTGACGCGGCTGATCACCGACATCGCCGATGTGGCGACCCGGCGACTGCTGAAGGTCGCCGAGGCGAAGATCGGCCCGCCGCCGGTACCCTATGCCTGGTTGACGATGGGAAGCCACGGGCGGCGCGAGCTTGCCGGCATCGGCGAGCAGGCCAACTGCCTGTTCCTCGACGACCGGATCGCGGCTGGGGACTTGGACTATTTCGACCGGCTCGCGGGGTTCGTCTGCGACGGGCTGGCCGAATGCGGCTATGCGCCGGCCTCCGGCGCCGTTCTGGCGGCCGATCCCGTCGGCCGGCGGACCGCGGCGGACTGGCGGGCACAGGTGACGCGCTTGACCGCCGCCGCCGACCTCGGTTCGTCCCCGCCGCTCGCGCTGATGTTCGACCTGCGCGTGGTCGGGGGCGAGCCCGGCCTGTTCGACGGCTTCCGCCGCACGGCGCTGCAGGCCGCTGCCGGCAATCCCGCGCTGATCGCGGCAATGGCGGCCGAGGCGCTGAAGGCGACGCCGCCACTGGGTCTTCTGCGCGGTTTCGCGAGGCTGGGCAGCGGCGAGGTTCAGGACCGGATCGACCTAGGCCGGAACGGGGTCGTGCCGGTGGTCGATCTGGCGCGGCTGCACGCGATCCTGTCGGGGGTGACCGCGGTCGGCACCCGGGCGCGGCTTGCCGCAGGGACGGTCAGCCCGGTCCTGGCCGAAGGCGCGGCCGCCGAGCTTCTGGACGCCTACGACCTGATCGCCCAGACCCGCCTTGACCATCAGGCGCGGCTGATCCGCCGCGGCCGGGCGCCGGACGACCTGCTGGTTCCGGCGGCGATGTCGGACTTCGAACGCAGCCACCTGCGCGACGCCTTCGTGGTGGTCAAGTCCGCCCAGTCCGGCCTGCAGCACGGCGCCGGCCCCGGATCCCTGCCCGACTGACCCGCCGGGCCGCCGGTCGTCATGGCGGTGTCAGTCCCGACGGGCCAGTCCGGCCAGCAGAAGCACCCCGACCGGAAGCAACGCCAGCGGCGGCGGTGCCAGCGCCGCGCCATAGGCGCCGGCAAGGCCGACCAGCACGCCGGCGGGCAGGCAGGCGCCGGGCGGCCCGCTGCCGCCCAGGAAGACCGTTGCCAGCAGCATCAGCAGCAGCGCGCCGCCCGACCCGGCGCCGGGCGCGGACTGGTCCAGCGCCCAGAGCGCCGCACCCAGCAGCGCAAGCCCGATTCCGGCGATGATCGCTGCCAGACCCGGGCCGACCGCGCCATGGCCCAGGGCCGCGGCCATCGCCGGGTTGTCCTGCCGCGCGCGCAGCAGCAGCCCGCCCCGGGTGGCATGCAGCCCGAGCCAGAGCCCGGCCGCGGCAACGAGGCCGATCCCCAGCGCCAGAAGGTGGAATTGCGCCAGCCGCTGCCCTTGCCAGCCGATCGTCCCGGCGATGACCGCAGGCCGCGCCAGCACCGGCAGTCCCGACGGCCAGCCCCGGCCGAGAACGAACAGTGCCGCCAGCATCGCGGCCAGCGCCACCAGGCGCGAGGCGGCGCCGCTCTGCCCGGCCGACCGGGCGGCGCCTGTCACCGCCAGCGCCGCCAGCGGCACCGCCAGCGCCGCGGCGGCAAGGGCCCCCGGCTCGCCCGCCTGTGCCGCCAGCAGCGCCGCCGCCGCGCCGACCGCGGCCAGCGCCCCGACCAGCGCGCCATGGGCCGGACCGATGGCCATCAGCACCAGTCTCAGCCCGGCGGCGGTCAGGAACAGCATCATGCCCGAAGCCGCGCCGGCAAGGCTCCGTCCCGCCCAGTCGGGCAGACTCGCGGCCAGCGCAGCCGGCAGATGCCCGGGCCAGAGCGCGGGGGCCGCCAGGAAGGCCGCCGGTGTCATGGCGTCCGGCAGCGCCGCACGGAGGCCCAGCAGCAGCCATCCGCCCAGCAGCGTCACCGCCACAGCCAGCACAACGGCCCGACGCGGGCGGGCCCCAGTCGCCGCGATACGGGCGCTGACCGCCGCCCGGGTCACCTTTCGGCCCCGCCCGGGCCGAGGCAGCGCGCCTGCAGATCCTCGTCCTCGGCCATGACGGTCACCGGTCCGGACCAGACCGCCTGCCCCGCGGCCAGCGCCACGCAGGTATCGCCGAACGCGGCCGCCAGCCGCAAGCTGTGCGCCGCCATCAGGATCGTCGCCCGCTGCAGCTTCAGTTCGCGCAGCGCGGCCAGCAGGCATGGCGGCGACTCCGCCCCCTCCACCATTCCCCCCGTGTCGATCAGATAGAGCCGGCGCCGTTCCGCCATCAGCCGGGCCAGCGCCAGCATCTGCGCCCCGGACCGGTCCAGATCCCGCGCCGGCCGATGCCAGACCGGCTTCAGTGCCGGAAACATCCGGAACACCGCATCGAGCCGGTCGCGCGGCAGCCGCGCCGCCAGCGCGCCAAGGCTCAGGTTCTCGGCCACGCTCAGCGCCGGGAACAGGCCCAGATCGCCCGAAAGGTAGCCGACTCCGGCCCGCGCGATGCGGCGGGGCTGCCAGCCGGTGATGTCCTGCCCGTCAAGGCGCACCTGCCCGGCGGCCATCGGTTCAAGGCCGATGAGCGCGCGCAACAGCTCGGACGCCCCGGCACCCGGCGCGCCCAGAAGCACGGTAACGGCCCCCGCCGGCACGTCGAAGCTGACCGACGCCAGCGGCGGCGCCTCGATCCCGACCCCCGACAGGGACAGGAACGGGGGGGCGAAGCGCGGCCGCGGTACCGGGCCGGGCGGCAGGTCGGACCGCGCATCGGAAACGCTGCCGGACAGCCCGTCACGCGCCGGCACGGGCTCGGTGTGCGGCCGCAGGATGGCGGGGGCCGGTGCCCGCAGCACGGGCGGCTCTTCCGGTACCGGTACCGGTGCCGGTA
>JBGAOK010000025.1:0-37184 GCA_044221805.1 Meridianimarinicoccus sp. | reverse complement strand
CGCCCCCGTTCCCGAGGCGCCGCCCGGAACGCTGTTTCCCGAACTGGCCGACGACGCCGTGGTCGCGCTGGACCCGGTGCCCTATCCCGAGGGCGTGAGCTACCAGAACCCCCCCGAACCGGGCGCCGACGAGATCGCCGAGATCGGCCGGCGGCTGGAGGCCCTGCGCGCCGCGATCCCGGCGATGGATTACGAGACCGCGCGCTTCCACCCGATCCACTTCCCGCCGCAGATCGAGACCGCCTCGAACGAGGAATGCCTGACCTGCCACCAGGAGATCGCCGGTCGCCCGATCCGGAGCGCGTCGATCGCCGGCGTGCAGGCGGCCGACAGCCTCGCCTGGTACCAGACGCTGGACACCTATGCGCAGCCGCAGGCGGATTTCCACTGGCGCCACCTGGAAAGCGACTTCGCCAAGGAGGTCATGAACCTCGACTGCGTGTTCTGTCACAAGGGCAGCGACCCGCGCGAGGAAAGCCCCGACATGATGCCGGGCCGGGCCGCCTTTTCGGCCGCGGCCACGCCGGAATTCACCAACCGCAAGATGGTCAACCCGTCCGAGACCTGCCTGATGTGCCACGGCCAGTTCCCGGCTGCCAACATGGGGCTGGAAGGCCACTGGCCGGAACTGCGCGCCGACATGGAGACGCCCGAGGCGCCCAACGGCTGCCTGTCCTGCCATGCCGACGGGTTCCGCACCAACCGGCACGCGGTGAGCTACCTCAAGGCCGCGAACATCGAGGACCTGGCCCGGGCCGGCACCTCGGACACCTGCTATGGCTGCCACGGCGGCCGGGCCTGGTACCGCATCTCGTACCCCTACCCGCGCCATCCCTGGCCGCTGATGGATACCGAGACGACCCCCGACTGGGCGACGGACCGCCCGACCGAGTCCAAGCCCGAATACAAGCTGCCGACGCCGTGAGAAGGAACGAAGCCATGCTCGGAAAAACCGACCTGTCGCGTCTGGCCGCGATGCTGAACCCGACGCGGCGCGCCTTCGTGCAGGGGGCGGCGGCAACCTCGGCAGCCGCGCTTGTCGGCGGCCGCACGACCCCGGCGCGCGCCTTCGCCTACGAGCCCTACCCGCGCGACGACGACCTGACCACGGTGGTGACCTCCTGCGCGCACAACTGCGGCTCGCGGCACATGCTGGTGGCGCACAAGAAGGGCGACGTCATCGTCCGGCTGTCCACCGACAACGGCAGCTATCAGGGCGACGCCTACGGCACCGACACCGAGGAAAAGCCGCAGCTGCGCGCCTGCCTGCGCGGCCGCAGCTATCGCGTCCGGCTCTATTCGCCCGAGCGGCTGCTCTACCCGATGAAGCGGGTGGGCCAGCGCGGCGAGGGCAAGTTCAAGCGCATCTCGTGGGATCAGGCGCTGAGCGAGATCTCGGAACGCATGGTCCATCTGCGCGACACCTACGGGCCGACCGCGCTGCTGGACCAGTCCTATGCCGGCGCCTCCTACGGGGTGCTGCACAAGTCCGACCAGATCGAGGGCCTGCTGGGCCGGTTCATGGGCATGTTCGGCTGCCGCACCAACTCGTGGTCGGTGCCGTCCTATCAGGGCACCACGTCATCCTCGCGCTGGACCTTCGGCACGATCGAGGACGGCAACGAGGACGATGCCTTCGCCCACACCAAGCTGATGATCATGTGGGGCTGGAACCCGGCCTATACCTTCCACGGCGGCAATACCTTCTACTACCTGCGGATGGCCAAGCAGCGCGGCTGCAAGTTCGTGGTGATCGACCCGCAATACACCGACTCGGCCGCCGCCTATGACGCCTGGTGGATCCCGATCAAGCCGAACACCGATGCGGCGATGATGGCGGGCATGGCGCATTACATCTTCGACCAGGGTCTGCAGGACCAGGCCTTCATCGACCGCTTCGTGCAGGGCATGGACCCCGGCACCATGCCGGGCTGGGCGGCGGGACAGGAAAGTTTCCGGGACTACATCATGGGCACCTTCGACGGCGTGCCCAAGACCCCGGAATGGGCGTCGGCCATCTGCGGCGTGTCGGCGGCCGACATCATCAAGCTGGCCGACATGTACGCCACCACCAAGCCCGCCGCGCTGAAGGCCTCGTGGGCGCCGGGCCGCTGCGCCTATGGCGAGCAGTACAACCGCATGGCGGCGGCACTGCAGGCGATGACCGGCAACATCGGCATCCTCGGCGGCTGCGCCGAGGGCGTGGGCAAGGGCTGGCACCCGGAAGCCGTCGCCTACCCCTACGACGAATTCTCGAACATCTGGTACGCCTCGATCAAGTCGGACCGCTGGGCGCATATCGTGCTGAACTATCCGGACGTGAAGCGCGAGGAAGCGGGTCTCTGGCCGCGCTCGGATGCCATGGACGGGGTGATCCCGAACATCCGCGGCATCTTCTGGCACGGCTCGGACTGGCTGAACCAGCTGACCAACATCAACAAGGAGATCGAGGCGATCCGCAAGCTCGACAGCTATGGCGAGGGCGAGAGCCTGCTGGTCTGCATGGACGCCACGATCACCCCGACCGGCATCTGGGCCGACTACCTGCTGCCCGCCGCCACCCATTTCGAACGCCACGACGTCGCCCTGCCCTGGTACAAGGGGCATTACTACATCCACCGCCCGAAGGTCATCGAGCCCCTGGGCGAGAGCAAGACCGACTTCCAGATCTTCACCGAGCTGGCCTACCGGCTGGGCTTCGGCCCGGCCTACAACCCCAAGGCCGATCGCAGCTATTTCGACAATCCCGACGCGGTGGACGAGGCCTATCTGGTCGACTGGTGGGCAAAGGTGCAGCACCACCAGGGCGCCACCTGGAGCTGGGAGGAATTCAAGGCCCGCGGCGTCTACAAGTTCATCCTGCCCGAACCCCATGTGGCCTTCCGCGCCCAGATCGAACAGGGCGTGCCGTTCCAGACGCCCTCGGGCAAGATCGAGATCCTCTCGGGCGAGCTGGCGCAGGTCACCGACTGGACCCGCACCCGCTGGGGCTACTACATCCCGCCGATCCCGAAATGGATCGAACCCTGGGAAAGCCTGAACCACGAGAAGACCGCGACCTTCCCGTTCCACATGATCACCCCGCACCCGCGGTGGCGGACCCATTCGATCTTCAACAACATCGCCTGGCTGCGCGAGACCTTCAGCCAGGAGACCACGATGAACGCAGCCGATGCGTCCCGGCTCGGGATCCGCAACGGCGATACGGTCGAGATCTGGAACGACCGCGGCAAGGTGGTCACGCCGGTCTACGTCACCGAACGCTGCATGCCCGGCGTGGTGGTGCTGCATGAAGGGTCGTGGATGGATCTCGACGAGAACGGCATCGACCGGTCCGGCAACCCGGACTTCCTGACCCTGGACGAGCCCAGCCCCGCGGGCGCCTTCGCCTACAACACCATCCTCGTCGACGTGAAGAAGACCGACATGCACCACCGCCCGGGCTGGGACCAGCTGGCGACGGCACGCAGCCACATCTTCCGCCGTGACCAGTAACGCCCGCGCCAGGAGGCAGACATGACCGAGAAGGCCGACCAGCCGACGCTCAAGGCGGCGATCCTGAAGAAGAAGCGCGAGACCTACACCCCGGTCGTCCCCGAGATGCAGCTGGGCTTCATCCACAACAACGTGGACTGCATCGGCTGCCGGGCCTGCGAGATCGCCTGCAAGGACAAGAACGGCCTGCCCGCCGGTCCCCGGTTCCGCCGCGTGCAGTACGTCGAGGGCGGCACCTACCCCGAGGTCTTCGCCTTCAAGATCAACATGTCCTGCAACCATTGCGCCGAGCCGGCCTGCCTGCCGACCTGCCCGACCGGCGCGATCTTCAAGCGCAAGGACAATGGCGTGGTGGACATCGATTCCACCCTCTGCATCGGCTGCCGGAAATGCGAGGCGGCCTGCCCCTTCGGCGCGCCGCAGTTCAACGTCGAGGAGAACGTCGTCCAGAAATGCAACATGTGCATCGACGAGCTTGAGGCGGGGCGGAAGCCCTACTGCGTCTCGGCCTGCATGATGCGGGTGCTCGACATCGGGCCGATCGACCAGCTGGCCGCCGGCACCTATCCGACCAAGGCGGTGGGGCCGAACGACACCGTGGTGCGGCAGGTGAAGTCCATGGCCGATCCCGACCTGACCAACCCGTCCATCGTCTTCGTGGCGCATTCCAAGGGCCGGGTCGACAATGACTGACCTGACCCTCGCAGCAACCTCGGCGGCGGACACGGACGCCGCCATCTGGGCCGAGATGCTTGCCCTTGTCATCCGCCTGCACGACCGCGAGGCGGATGCGAAGCTGGTGGCGCAGCTGCACGCCGCCGATGCACCGGCCCTGTTCGCGGCGCTGCTCGCCGGGACCGACGACGGGGTGGCCGCGCTTCTGGACGAGGCCTTGCGCGAACTGGGCGAACACCCCTCGCCGGAAGCCCTGGACGAGATGGCGGCCGACTACGCCGACCTTTACCTGACCAACGGCTATCGCGCCGCGCCCACCGGATCGGTCTGGATGACCGAGGACCATCTCGAACGGCAGGAGCCGATGTTCGAGGTGCGCGCCTGGTACGACCATTACGACCTGAAGGTGCCGGACTGGCGGCTCCGCCCGGACGACCACATCGTCCACGAGCTGCAGTTCGTGCGCCACCTGCTGAACCTCGGCAGCCCGGACACGCTGAGCGACGCGGCGCGGTTCCTGGACCAGCATGTGCTGGGCTGGGCACCGGATTTCTGCGCCCAGGCGGTAAGCCGCGTGCGCACGCTCTACCATGCCGCGGCGGCGGCGCTGACCGCGGATTTCCTCGACGCCCTGCGCGACTGGCTGACCGAGGAAACCGGCATCGCCCCCGACATCCGCACCAATGCCTATGCCCGCGCCCGCGACCGGGAAGCCCGCGAGGCCGAGGCCCGGGTGGTCGACCGGCCCTTCGTGCCGGGTCTGGAACCCGGCTGGTGACGCCGGGGGCGCTGCCCGTCCTCGACGCGGCGGCCTGCCTCCTTGACCGGGCGGCGACCGCCGCCTGCGACGCCTGCGCGCGCGCCTGCCCGACCGGCACGCTCAGGGCTGAGTCCGGCGGGCTGGAGCTGTTCCCGGGGCTGTGCACCGGCTGCGGCGGCTGCGGTGCCGCCTGCCCGGCCGGGGCGATCACCGTCGAAGGCGCCGTGCCGCTGCCGCCACCCGAGACCGACGCCGCTGGCCGGGCCCTGCTGGTCTGCCCGGTGCGCTCGCCGCGGGATCCGCAGGCGATCTGCGTCCAGGCCCTGGGGCTCGAGGCGCTGGCGGCGCTCTGGCTGCGCGGCGGGCGGCGGCTCTGGCTCGACACCGGCGACTGCGCGGCCTGTCCCGGTGGCCGGGGACTCGATCTGTCCCGGCACCTCGCGACGCTGAACGCCCTGCTCGCCGACCGGGGGCTGCCGGGACTGGTGGCGGAACCCGCGCCGGGGCGGGCGGCGGACCGGGTGCCGCGTCTGGGCCAGGGACCGGACCGGCGCCGCCGCGGCCTTCTCGGCCTCGCCGCCGCTCGGCCCGATCCGGCGGACGACCGGCCGCGCGAGCGGGCGCTGGCGCGGCTGCAACAGCTCGCGCGCGACCGCGGTCCGCGGCGCTTCGCCCATGTGCCCGTCATCGACCCCGCCCGCTGCACCGCCTGCCATGCCTGCGTGCGGCTCTGCCCCGAGGCCGCCTTGACCCTGATCATTGCCGGGACCGGCGATGCGGTCTATCGGGTGGACGCGGCGCGGTGTACCGGATGCGGGCTCTGCGCCGGCTGCTGCGAGGAGGACGCCGTGCGGATCGAGATGCTTGCCGTTGAACCCGGCGAGGTTCCGCTTGTTTCCCGCCAGTGCCCGGGCTGCCGGGTCACGTTCCAGCGTCCGGCGGCACGGGACAACGGCGACGCCACCGCGACCGGAGGGCTCTGCCCGATCTGCGCGCGCGCCCCGCATTTCCGGAAGCTCCACCAGATCCTGTCATGACCGGTTTCGCCCGGCTCCGCGGCTGGCTCGGTGCGAGCCTGGGACGGCGCCTGCTGGCCACGCTGGCGGGGGTGCTGGTGGCGGTCTCGCTGCCCGGTCTGGCGGTGATCAGCGGCATTTATTTCCAGCGCATCGAGGCCGAACAGATCCGCGCCGTCGGCCAGTTCAACGAGGTGATCGAGGCGGCGCTGAAGAACGCCATGCTGAAGCGCGATCTCGACGGCATCCGCGCTGTGCTGGACGACATCGCGGCAAGCCCCGAGATCGACCGGGTGATGGTGGTCAATCCCGACCATGTGGTCCGCTTCGGCGACGCCGCCGCACCGTTCGGCACCACGCTGACGGAACCGCTGCTGGATCAAGCCCGCAGCCGCGACGGGGCGCTGACCACCCATGTCACCGGGGCCGACGGCAGCCGGCTGCTGCGGTCGGTCAAGGCGGTGCGCAACCGGCCGGAGTGCATCGACTGCCACGGCAGCGTCGCCGACCATCCGGTCAACGGCTTCCTCGTCCTCGACTATTCCGCCGGCAGCGCGATCGCCGACGCACGGCGCGGCGCGCTGGGACTGGCGGGGCTGGGGGTGCTGGTCACGCTGGCGGCCTCGGGGGCGGTCTGGCTGATGATCCGGCGCACGGTGGAACGGCCGCTGGGGCGGCTGACCGCGGCGGTGCGGTCGTTCCGCGACGGCGCCACCGACGCACGGGCCGAACTGCCCGGAACAGACGAGATTGCCGAACTGGGCCAGAGCTTCGCCACCATGGCCGACGATCTCGGCCGGACGCTGGCCGGGCTGCATGCCTCCGAAGACCGGCTGCAGGCCATTCTCGACGCGATCCCCGACGCGGTCCGGGTGATCGACCGCGACCACCGCATCGTCAAGGCGAACGCGGCCTATGCCGCCCATGTGGGACGGGATCTGGATCAGGTGCTGGGCGAGTTCTGCTACCGGTCGAGCCACCGGCGCGACACGCCCTGCCCGGCAACCATGGTGTGCTGCCCGCTGCAGGAACTCGGCGCCGGCGACGGGGCGATGACCTGCCGCCAGACCCATCTGGGCGGCCAGGGCCGCGAGGTGCATGTGGAGGTCGCCGCGGCGCCGGTCGACCTCGGCAGCCAGGACCGGCCGCTGCCCTGCGTCGTCGAATCGATCCGCGACCTCGACCGCGCGGCGCAGCTGGGTCAGGAACACCGGCTGTCCGAGCTTGGCCTGCTGGCCGCGGGGCTGGGCCACGAGATCTTCAACCCGCTCTCCTCGATCAGCCTAGTCGCCGGCGCCATCGAGCAGGATGCGGCCTGCGGCGACATGGACCGGCTGGCCGGCCACATGGGCACACTGCGCCGCGAGGTCGACCGCACGCTCACCCTGACCAACAGCCTGTTGACCCTGTGCCAGCCGCCGGGCGAAAAGCAGGTCATCGACCTCGCCACGGTGGTGCCGCAAGCGCTCGAGCTTCTGGGCTTCAAGGCACGGGCCACCGGCATCGAGATGAAGACCGATCTCCCGCCGGGGATCTGGGTCGTGGCGTCGGAAAGTGATCTGCGGATGTCCCTGAGCAACCTCGCCCTGAACGCCCTGCACGCGATGCCCGACGGCGGATGCCTGGAGGTCACCGCCCGCCGGATGGGCGACACGGTGCGGATCGCGGTCGCCGACCGCGGCCACGGCATCGCCCCCGACGACCTGCAACGGATCCTGCTGCCGTTCTGGACCCGCCGCGCCGACGGCAGCCGGGGCAGCGGGCTTGGCCTGCCTTTGGTGCTGGCGGCGATGGAGCGGGCCGGCGGGCGGCTCGAGGTGGAAAGCACCCCGGGCGAAGGCAGCCGGTTCACCCTCGTCTATCCGGCACCGGGTCTGGCACCGGGGTTGGCGTCATGACCGCGGGCCTTCCGGGCGGCATCCCGCCGGGCCAGACGGCCAGCCAGGTGGCGGGCTAGGTGGCGGGCCAGTCGCACCGCGTCCTGGTGATCGAGGACGATGCCACCCTGAACGCGATGATCGTCGATCAGATCGCGCGGCTGGGGCACGAGGTCCGGGGCGCCGGCAGCCGCTCGGCAGCGCTGAACGAACTCGCCTCGTTCCTGCCCGAACTGGCGCTTCTGGACATCGGCCTTCCCGACACCGACGGGCTGGAGTTCCTGTCGGAACTGCGCGAGTACTGCCCGGTGGTGGTGGTGACGGCGCTCGCCTCGATCGATCAGGCGGTGCGCACGGTCCGGGCGGGGGCGGCGGATTATCTGGTCAAGCCGGTGACGCCGCAGAACCTGACGCTGACCCTGCACCGCTTCTTCGAGACCCTCGAATTGCGCCGCGACCTTGCCTACTGGCAGTCCCGGGCCAATGCCGCCGAACCGCCGCGGCTGGTGGGCGACAGCCCGGCGATCGTGCGGATGCGCGGCCTGATCGACCTGTTCGCCAAGGCGCTGACCCCGGTCCTGATCCTGGGCGAGCCCGGCACCGGGAAGGAGACCGCCGCCCGCATCATCCATTCCGAAGGTCCCCGTGCCAATGGCCGCTTCATCTCGGTCGATTGCGACGCCGGCCTCGACCCGGCCGACCTGTTCGGCAGCTGGCAGTCCGGCGCCCGGCAGGAGGGGCTTCTGGCTGCGGCGGACCGGGGCACGATCTACCTGTCGGGGATCGAGCGGCTGGCGCCGGAGATGCAGATGCGGCTCCTGCGCGCCATCGAGACCCGGGCCTATCGCCCGGCCGGATCGCCTGCCGCCCTGAAGACCGAGGCGCGCTTCATCCTGTCGGCCGGGCTGACCGCGACCGCGCTCCGCACCGCGGCCGGAACCAGCGAGCTGCTGCAGTTCCTCTCGGCCTTCGTGATCGAGATCCCGCCCCTGCGCGAGCGGCGCGGCGACATCGTCGGGCTGGCGCAGCAGTTCCTGCAGCAGCGCGACTTCCAGCGCGCCATCGAGAAGTCCTTCGCGGACCCCGCGCTGCGGGCACTGACCGCCCATGCCTGGCCGGGCAACGTGCGCGAACTGCGCAACACGGTCGAGTTGTCGATCATCCTGTCGCAGGGCCACGAGGTGATCGGGCGCGAGCACCTGAACCTGCCGCCCTCGCCGGACGAGCAGGACAGCGCCGACACCGGCCTGGTCCTGCGCTTCGCCGAACCGCCGACGCTCGACGGGCTGCGCGACGCCTACCTGGACCTGCTGCTGGCGCGGTTCGGCGGCAACCGGCGCACCGTGGCCGATGTGCTGGGAATCTCCGAGCGCAACCTCTACCGGATCCTGAAGGCGCATCAATAGCGGCACGGCCGCCGCGCCGCGGCTGCGTGCCGTCGCGCTCCGCCAAGGGCCGCCCGGCGCAACACAGCCTTAACCCCGGCCCGGTAGCCATGGACCCGTGCCCCGAAGGAACCGCCCGACCAACCGCCCATGACCGCGCCACGCCTGTTTGCCAACCAGATCCACAGTTCCGATCGCGGCCCCGGTCGCGGGGCCGAACGCGTTCCCGACCGCGACCCCAACCGGCCCCCCTTCGCCGCGCCAACACGCCCGGCGCCACCCGGCCCCCAGCGGGATCCGGACCGCGAGGCCGCCGCCGACCCCTGGCGCGTCGCCTTCGACTGCCTCGGCCGGGCCTGGGCGGCAGGCGACCTGGCCGCGCTGGAAGCCGCCATCGGCGAGGACGCGGTGCTGCGCCAGCCCGGTCTCGTCGGCACCGGCCCCGGCAGCGCCATGGCCGAGGCGCTCGCCGACCTCGCCGTCTTTCCCGGCGCCGAGATCCTGGCCGAGGACGTGATCGTCACCGCCACGCCCGAGGGCGCCTCGGATGCCGGCGCCGGCCACCATGTGGCGGCCCGCGTCACCCTGCTGGCCAGCCATCACGGACCCGGCCGCTGGGGCCCCGGCACCGGCCGGCAGGTCCAGGCCCGCAGCATGGGCGAATTCTGGATCGACGCCGCCGGCCGGGTGCAGGACGCCTGGGTGATCCGCGACACCGCCGCGATCCTCGCCCAGACCGGCGGACCCACGCCGCGCGACTGGGCCCGCGCCCAGATCGCCGCCGCGGCGCGCAGCGACCGGCTCGCCCCGCCGCTGACCCCCGAGACCGACGTGGAAGGCCCCTATGGTGCCCGCGGCTCGGCCGACCCGGCGGCGGCGGGGCTCGCCGACCTGCTGCGCCGGGTCATGGGCGGCGAGATCGCCGCGATCGCCGCCAACTACGACCCGGCCTGCGACCTCGGCCGGCCGGCCGGCGAGACTGCCATGGGCCATCGCGCCGCCACCGCCTTCTGGGCCGGTTTGCGCAGCGCGCTGCCCTCGGCGGCGTTCCGCATCGAACACCGCGCCGGCGCGACCGAGCCCGGCCGGCCGCCCCGCGCCGCGCTGCGCTGGTCGCTCTACGGTCGCCACGACGGCCACGGCCGCTGGGGCCCACCCACCGGCGCCTATGTCCATGTGCTGGGCCTGACCCAGGCCGAGATCGGCCCCCAGGGCCTCAGGCGGGAATGGACGCTGATCGACGACACCGCGGTCTGGACCCAGATCCTCCTGGCCACCGGCGCGGCCTGAGCCGCCCGCCCGGTCCAGATCGCCCGCCCGGTCGATCCGACATCCCGCGCGTCGTCGCCGCCCGCCGGGCCGCCCCCGCGGCGCGGCCCCAACGGTCCCGGCCGGTCCGTCCGTGCCCGCCGCCCCAGCCCCGCGTGCCGGTCCCGCGTCCTGCACCCGCATCCTGATCCCGCTTGCCGGCCCCCTGCCCCATCCGGCAATGCCCGGCCGTCGGCGGCCGAGACCGGGCTCCGGGCTCCGGGCTCCGAGACGGCGCCGCCGTCGCATCTGCACCGTCGCGGCGCCGGCGTCATCGGGCCTCCCCCGCAGGCCCCGGCCGTGTCCCGTCCGGACCGGATGCCGCCGATGGCCCGGCGACCCGGCCTTCTTCTTGGCACAAATACTCCCGCCGGAGGCGCGCGCCACCGCGCGCGGCCCGGCCAACAACCGGGTCCGGCGCCGGCGGCGCCGCGACCCGGCGAGGCGCCCGGCCCGAACCGCATCGCCCCGGCAGGGTCCCGCGCCCCATGACCCGGTCTGCCGGATGCCGCGGCCCGGGCCGGTCCCCGTCGCGGGTCCCGCCAAGGATCCCGCTTCTGCGCCGCCGGGACGGTTACGGAATCGGCCGGCGCGCCCTATACTGACTCTCATGTCGTATCTTCGCCCGCGCACAGGCGGCTACAGCCGCGCCGAGAAGCTCAGCGACGCCGTGGTGCATGTCGCCGGGCTGGTCTCGGCGCTGATGGCAGTGCCGGTGCTGGTGACCCTCGCGGTGCTCTGGCGCGGCGACGCACCGGCGCTGCTGGGGGTGGCGATCTACGGCGCCGCGCTGATCGCCATGATCCTCTCCTCCGCGCTCTACCACATGGTGCCGCACCCGGACTGGAAGGCGTTCCTGCGCCGGCTCGATCATTCGGCGATCTACCTGAAGATCGCCGGCACCTACACGCCCTTCGCCTTCCTCTCGGGCGCCGGGCTGCTGCTGGTCACCGGGGTCTGGGGCGCGGCGCTGGCCGGGGTCGGGCTCTGGGTCTTCGCGCCGGGCCGGTTCCGCTGGACCGCCTTCGCGCTCTACCTCGCCATGGGCTGGGTCGGCGTGATCGCCGGCTGGCCGCTGTTCTCGACCATGTCGGGGCCGGTGCTCGGGCTGATCGTCGCCGGCGGCCTCATCTATACCGCCGGTACGCTGTTCTACCTGATGGAATCGCTGCCCTTCCACACCACGATCTGGCACGTCTTCGTGCTGACCGCGACCGTGGCGTTCTTCGCCGCGGTGACCCTGCATCTCGCCGACACATCGGCGGGCCTTTCCGGGGTGGTCAACCTCGATGCCCTGCGCGACCTTTCCGGTCCTCACTCGTGACCGGCGCAGCCTTCCGCGACGGGGTCAACCGGCACGGCGCCGCGCTGCTGGTCCAGACCGGCATCGCCCGGCCCGCGCCCTGTTTCCACCGCAGCCGGGTCAACCCGCCCGACGGCACCGGTCCGGAGGAACTCGCCCACCGGCTCGACACCTCCTGCCGGATGATCCGCGCCGGCCTGCCGCGCCGGATCCGCCAGAGCCTCGCCGCCCCGCCCCCCCTGATACCGGCGACCGCGCCACGCGCCGGTTGCCAGCCCCGGTGCCGCGGCGTACCACGGGCACCATGACCACGCGCTATCCCGACCTGGAAGGCCGCTCGGTCTTCATCACCGGGGGCGGCTCCGGCATCGGGGCCGCACTGACCGAGGGCTTTCTGGCCCAGGGTGCGCGGGTGTTCTTCGTGCAGCGCTCGGACGCCACCCGGTTCTGCGACGCGATGGCGGCGAAGCACGGCCGCCGCCCGGGCTTCCGCGCCTGCGACGTCACCGACATCCGCGCGCTCACCGCCGCCATGGCCGAGGCCGCGGCCCGGAACGGCGCCATCGACATCCTCGTCAACAACGCCGCAGACGATTCCCGCCACGCCACGCTGGATCTGACCGAGGCCGACTGGGACCGCATCCAGGCGGTGAACCTGAAACCCTATTTCTTCGCCTCCCGCGAGGTTCTCGCGGGCATGCGCAAGCGCGGCAGGGGCGCCATCGTCAACATGTCCTCGATCACCTACCTGATGGGCAGCCCCGGCATGCCCGGCTATGTCACCGCCAATGCCGGCATCGTCGGCCTGACAAGGGCGCTGGCGCGCGAATTCGGCCGCGACGGCATCCGGGTCAACGCCATCGCCCCCGGCATGGTGATCACCGACCGGCAGATGCGGCTCTGGCTGGACGAGGACGCGATCGCCGCCCATCAGGCGCGCCAGTGCCTGCCGGTCCGGCTGCAGCCCGCCGACATGGTGGACCCGGTGCTGTTCCTGGCCTCGGACGCCAGCCGCGCCATCACCGGCCAGTGTCTGCCGGTGGACGCGGGCGTGGTGGTCAGCGGATGACCCGCCCCGGCCTCGCCCCCGACTGGATCGCCGCCGACTGGGGCACCACCCATGTCCGGGCCTGGGCGATGTCCGGCGCCAGCCAGACCGATGCCGCCAGTTCCGACCGCGGCATGGGCAAGCTCGCCCCCGACCAGTTCGAACCGGCGCTGCTCGACCTGGTCGGGCCGTGGCTTGGCCATGCCGTCACCCCGGTCATCGCCTGCGGCATGGTCGGCGCCCGGCAGGGCTGGATCGATGCCGGCTATGCCCCGGTGCCCTGCGGCCCCTGCGACGGGACGCCGGTGCGCGCGCCCACCGCCGACCCGCGCATCGCGGTCTGGATCCTGCCCGGCCTGTCGCAATCCGACCCCCCCGACGTGATGCGCGGCGAGGAAACCCAGATCGCCGGTTTCCTGTCGCTCAACCCCGGCTTCGACGGGGTGATCTGCCTGCCCGGCACCCACACCAAATGGGCGCAGGTCTCGGCCGGCGAGGTGGTCAGCTTCCGCTCCTTCATGACAGGCGAGCTCTTCGCGCTCATCGCGACCCAGAGCGTCCTGCGCCATTCCATCCCGTCCGAGGGCTGGGTGGCCGAAGCCTTCGCCGCTGCCATCGACGACGCCCTGTCCCGGCCCGAGGCGCTGGCCTCGCGGCTGTTCACCCTGCGCGCCGACAGCCTCCTGAACGCCGCCGACGGCGCCGCCGCCCGGGCGCGGCTGTCGGGGCTGCTGATCGGTGCGGAACTGGCCGCGGCCCGGCCCTACTGGCTGGGCCAGCCGGTGGCGGTGATCGGCGCCGATGCGGTGGCGAAGCACTACATCACCGCGCTGACGCGGCTGGGCCTCGTGCCCGTGCAGACCGACGCCGCGGCGATGACCCGCGCCGGCCTCTGCGCCGCCTGGCGCAAGATCCGGGAGACCGCCGCATGAGCCGCCCCCTCATCGCCATCCTGCGCGGGCTGACCCCGCCCGAGGCCGTCGCCGTCGCCGGGGCGCTGATCGGCGCCGGCATCGACCGGATCGAGGTGCCGCTGAACTCGCCCGATCCCTTTGCCAGCATCGCCGCCATGGCGCAGGCCTGCGGCGACCGGGCGCTGATCGGCGCCGGCACCGTGCTGGACGTGGCCGATGTCGCCCGGCTGCAGGCGGCGGGCGGCCGGCTGGTGGTCTCGCCCAACTGCGACCCGGCGGTGATCGGCGCCGCCATCTCCGCCGGCATGCAGGCGTTTCCCGGCGTCTTCACCGCCACCGAATGCTTCGCGGCGCTGAAGGCCGGCGCCACCGGGCTCAAGATCTTCCCCGCGGCGCAACTCGGTCCCGATGGGCTGGCGGCGCTGCGGGCGGTGCTGCCGAAGGCGGTCCCGGTCTATGCGGTCGGCGGCGTCGGGCCGGGAAACTTCGCCGCCTGGCGGCAGGCCGGGGCGGACGGGTTCGGCATCGGCACCGCGCTCTACACGCCCGGACGCAGCGCCGCCGAGGTGGCGGCCCGCGCCGCCGAACTGGTCGCGGCCTGGGACGGCGTCGCGCTGGCCTGATCGCGGCCCACCGCGCGGCAGATCCCGACCGCAACGGTCCTGCGACTTCTGCGCTGCGGCACCACGTTCCGCTTTCCTCGGCGCGTGGAATGCCTAAACTGGCGCCGTGAGTGACCTGAGACTGCCGCGCGAATGGACGATTTGCCTGCTTTCGATCATGGCGTAACCCAGACCGGCTTCGATCTCGAACGCCGGCCGGTTGACCGAATCACGCTGTCGAATGGCCATATCACCTGTGCCATCCTGACCCGCGGCGCGATCCTGCATTCGCTCCGCCTGGCGGGACAGTCCCATTCCCTGACCGTCGGCAGCCCGGACCTGGCCGCCTATGGCGGGCCGCTGTGCTATTTCGGCGCCATCGTCGGCCCGGTGGCGAACCGGATCGCCGGCGGCATCGCGGTCCTCGACGGCCAGCGCCACAGCTTCGAGATCAACGAGCGCGACCGCACCCTGCATTCCGGCCCCTCGGGCGTCCATGCCAGGAACTGGGAGATCGACATCGCCACCCCGGCGCAGGTGGTGCTGACCCTGAACCTGCCCGACGGCACCGGCGGCTTTCCCGGCAACCGCGCCATCGCCGCGCGCTATGCCCTTGTGGCCGAGGACACGCTGGAACTGCGGATCGCCGCCACCACCGATGCCGCAACCTGGATCAACTTCGCTTCGCACGCCTACTGGAACCTCGACGGCACGCCCGACCTGTCCGGCCACCGGCTGCGGATCGCCGCCGATCGCTACCTGCCCACCGACGCCACCGCGCTGGTCACCGGCGAGATCGCCGATGTCGCCGGCACGCCCTTCGACTTCCGCCAGCCGCGTCCGGTCGGGCCGGGGACGGAACCGCGGCTCGACCACAACTTCTGCCTGGCCGACCGGCGCCGCGAGCCGACCGAGGTGCTGACCCTGACCGGCGCCTCGGGCCAGTCCATGACGGTCTCGACCACCGAACCCGGCGTTCAGGTCTTCGACGCCGGGCCGATCGACGGCGGCGGCGCGCTGGACTTCTCGGGGCGGCCGATCGGCGCCTTCGCCGGTCTCGCCATCGAGCCCCAGGGCTGGCCCGATGCGCCGAACCGGCCCGCCTTCCCCCCGGTGGTGCTGCGCGGCGGCTTCGCGGTCGAGCAGGTGACCCGCTTCCGCTTCCACCGCGACTGAGGCCGCCGCGACCGGCTTCGCGGCCGCCCCGGACGCCGGCAGCCCGCGCAGTTGCCAAGGCCCGCCCCGGCGCGTAGCCAAGGCAGTGCCCCTTTCCCCGCGCGCCGGAGCCTTGCCGATGTTCTACACCCCCGAAACCGGCCACGGCCTGGCGCACAACCCGTTCAACGCCATCGTCGCGCCGCGCCCGATCGGCTGGATCTCGACCCGGGGCGCCGACCGGACCGACAACCTCGCGCCCTATTCCTTCTTCAATGCGGTGGCCTATGTGCCGCCGCAGGTGATGTTCGCCTCGACCTCGGCCAAGCCCGACCGGGACGGCACCAAGGACAGCGTCGCCCAGATCCGCGAGACCGGGGTGTTCTGCGTCAACATCGTCGAACATGCGGCGAGGGAGGCGATGAACCAGACCTCGAAGGCCTATCCCCGCGCCACCGACGAATTCGCTGCCGCGGGCGTCCCCAAGGCGGAATGTCTGGTGATCGACTGCCCCCGGGTCGACGGCGCCCCCGCCAGCCTGGAATGCCGCCTGACCCAGATCGTGACGCTGCCCGGCAAGGCCAACTTCCTTGTCCTGGGCGAGGTGGTGGGGTTCCACCTGCGCGACGACTGCCTCCGCGACGGCCGTTTCGACGTCACTGCCTTCCAGCCGGTCTCGCGCCTCGGCTACCGGGACTTCGCCACGGTGACCGAGGTGTTCGAGCTGATCCGCCCCGACGACTGAGTCCCGCCGACCGGCACGCTGCCGGCCCGGAACCGCCCCCGGCATCCGCCGGCCGCAAAAATCGGCGCCGTTTCCGCCGACCGGGGCCCGGCCACCCGGCGCGTCGTGCCGCAGCCCCGCCGATGGGGACGTGCTGACCCTTGCACCCCCCCGCGCCGCCGCTAGGGTCGGCGACGCGACAAGCTGCGGAGGTCGGGCATGAAGGCGGTCATCGGGGTCATCGGCGGATCCGGGGTCTATGACATCGACGGGCTGGAAGGCGCCGAATGGCGCGCCGTGGCCACCCCCTGGGGCACGCCTTCGGACCTGATCCTGACCGGCTGGCTCGAGGGCGTGCAGATGGCCTTCCTGCCCCGCCACGGCCGCGGCCATGTCCATTCCCCCACCACCGTGCCCTACCGCGCCAATATCGACGCGCTGAAGCGGCTGGGCGTCACCGACGTGATCTCGGTCTCGGCCTGCGGCTCGTTCCGCAAGAAGATGGCGCCGGGCGACTTCGTCATCGTCGACCAGTTCATCGACCGCACCTTCGACCGCGAGAAGTCCTTCTTCGGCACCGGCTGCGTCGCCCATGTCTCGGTCGCGCACCCGACCTGCGCCCGCCTCGGTTCCGCCTGCCTGGACGCCGCCCGCTTGGCCGGCGTCACCACCCACCGGGCCGGCACCTATCTGGCGATGGAGGGACCGCAGTTCTCGACCATCGCCGAAAGCCGGATGTACCGCGACGTCTGGGGCGCCGACGTGATCGGCATGACCAACATGCCCGAGGCCAAGCTCGCCCGCGAGGCCGAGCTCTGCTATGCCTCGGTCGCCATGGTCACCGATTATGACAGCTGGCACGACGACCACGGCACCGTGGACATCTCGGACATCATCCGCACGCTCACCGGCAATGCCGGCAAGGCCCGTGCCATGGTGGCCGGCCTGCCCGCCCGCATCGGCGGCGACCGCGCGCCGTGCCGCTGCGGCTGCGACCGGGCGCTCGACTACGCGATCCTGACCGCGCCCGACCGGCGCGACCCGACCCTTGTGGCGAAACTCGATGCGGTCGCCGGCCGCGTGCTGGGAGGCTGAGATGTCCTTCGAAACCTGGGCCGCCTTCGTCGCGGCCTCTGTCGTCATGCTGGTGATCCCGGGGCCGACCATCCTTCTGGTGCTGAGCTACGCCCTGAGCCAGGGCCGCAAGGTCGCGCTGGCCGTGGCCTCGGGCGTGGCGCTGGGGGACCTGATCGCCATGACCGCCTCGCTCGCCGGGCTCGGGGCGCTGCTCGCCGCCTCCTCGGCGGCGTTCACCGTGGTCAAGCTGGTCGGCGCCGGCTATCTGGTCTGGCTCGGCATCGGCATGCTGCGCAAGGCCCGCGCCGCCGACCCGCATCTGCCCGTGGCCCCCACCGCGGACAGCCCGCGCAAGATGTTCGGCCATGCCGCCGCGGTCACCGCGATGAACCCGAAGTCGATCGGCTTCTTCCTCGCCTTCGTGCCGCAGTTCATCCATGCCGACCGGCCGGTGCTGCCCCAGGCGCTGATCCTGATCGCGACCTTCGTCGTCCTGGCCGCCTGCAACGCGCTGGCCTATGCGCTGCTGGCCGACCGGCTGCGCGCGCGCCTTGCCCAGCCCGCGGCCGTGCGCCGGCTGACCCGCGCCGGCGGCTTTACCCTGATCGCCATGGGCGCCTTCACCGCGCTTGCCCGCCGCGCCGCCTGAGAGGATCCATGCAGGTCAAGGACTACATCCGCACCATCCCCGACTTCCCCCATGAAGGCATCATGTTCCGGGACGTCACCACGCTGTTCGGCGACCCGCGCGGCTTCCGCATGGCGGTGGACCAGCTGCTTAGCCCCTTCGCCGGGCGGCGCATCGACCAGGTGGTCGGGCTCGAGGCGCGCGGCTTCATCCTTGGCGGGGCGGTGGCGCACCAGTTGTCCGCCGGCTTCGTGCCGGTGCGCAAGAAGGGCAAGCTGCCCGCCGCGACCCTCTCCGAGGACTATTCGCTGGAATACGGCACCGCCACGGTCGAGATCCATGACGACGCCATCGAGCCCGGCCAGACCGTGCTGATCGTCGACGACCTTCTGGCCACCGGCGGCACCGCCGAGGCCGGGATCAAGCTGGTGGAACGGCTGGGCGGCAACATCCTTGGCTGCGCCTTCGTGGTCGACCTGCCCGACCTTGGCGGGCGGAAACGGCTGGAAGCGCTGGGGATGGACGTCCACGCGCTCTGCGTCTTCGAGGGCGAGTGAGCCGCCGGGCGGCGCCGACTTCGGGGCCGCCGTCGCTGGGTCGGTGACGGCACGGCACCCGGGGAACGCGACCTGATCGTGCGGCTGCCCGCCAACCCCTTCCCTGCCGACCTGCGGCCGGGGGAGTGGCTTGAGTTGGCCGGGACCCGATCCTCCCATATATCTCGACGCGGCCCTCGGCCGCCGCCGGACTTCCGGTTTTCACCACCCGCGCGACTCACCCGGATCCGCTATCCTTAACCTTGCTGAACGCTAAACAGGCCTGGGAGGCACGGGAATGGACCTGAACAAGGCCATGGTGCGGATGATCCAGCGCAAGCTGACCGCCATGGGGCATTACACCGACACGATCGACGGCGACCGCGGATCCAACACCCATGCCGCGGCAGACAAGGGCCTGCGTGCGCTGATGGGCGCGGATGCGGCCGAAGTCCTGGTCTGGAGCGACAAGCGCCGCACCATCGCCTTCCTGCAAGCCTGGGCCCAGAGCGAGGACATCGACGCGGGCGAGATCGACGGCTTCTGGGGACCGCAGACCGATTTCGCCGCCCGGACACTGGCGGCAAAGCTGGCCGGGACCGAATTCCGCACCTTCAATGCCATTGTCCCGACCCGCACCAATCCGAACCACTGGCCGGTCGAGCCGGACCTGGAACCCTTCTACGGCAGGCCCGGCAAGAAGGGCGGCTTCACGCCCCCGATGGAAAAGGTGCCGCTGCCCTGGACCATGAAGCTCGCCTGGAACAAGCAGCAGACCCGAAGCTTTCTTTGGGCGCATGAAAAGGTTGCCGCGAGCGTCGCCCGGATACTCGCGCGGATCGACGCCGCCTATGGCGCGGACCAGAAGAAGGAACTCGGCCTCGACCTGTTCGGTGGCGACTACAACCCGCGGCTCATCCGGGGCGGTACCCGGCCCTCGCTGCATTCCTGGGGCATCGCCTATGACTTCGACCCGGAACGCAACACGCTGGCGATGAATGCGTCTCAGGCCCGGCTCGCCCAGCGCGACGCCGAGCCGTTCTGGCAGGCCTGGGAGGCCGAGGGCTGGTATTCGCTGGGACGCGAGAAGAACTTCGACTTCATGCATGTCCAGGCCGCCAAGCGCCCCTGAGACAGGGCCGGCGGGCCGGTCTCGGGTCCGCTGCAATTCCGATGCAATTCCGATGAAAGTCCGATGGTGTTTTCAGGCGTTTTCCGGGCCTTGCGCCCTGAGCACCGCGCCGGGGTTCATGATCCCCAAAGGGTCCAGCGCCGCCTTCACCGCCCGCATCGCCGCCAGCCGCGCCGGGTCGCCATAGCGCTCCAGATCGGCCACCTTCAGCCGGCCGATGCCGTGCTCGGCGCTGACCGATCCGCCCATCGCGTCGACTAGGTCATGCAGCGCCTCCTTCACCGCGCCGCGCCGGTCGCGATAGGCCGCGGCGGTTTCCCCCTTCGGCGGGAAGACGTTGAAATGCAGGTTGCCATCGCCCACGTGGCCGAAGCAGTTGACCCGGAAATTGCCAAGCGCGGCAATGACTTCGTTGCCCCGGACGATGAACTCGGGCAGCGCCGACAGGGGCAGCGAGACATCGTGCGACGACACCGACCCGATCCGGCGGTTGGCCAGCGGGATCGACTCGCGCACCTTCCAGAACGCCGCCCGCTGCGCCTCGGACGCCGCGATCACCCCGTCGCTGACCAGCCCCTCGGCGAGCGCCGCCTCGAAGATCGCCGCCAGCGCCTCCTCGGGCGCGCCATGGCCGTGGAAGCCCAGGTCGATCAGCACCGACCATTCCGGCGGAGCGGCAAAGGGCAACCGCACGTCTGGCATGGTTTCCGAAAGGAAATCATAGCCTTGCCGGTGGATCAGCTCGAAGGCGCTGACCGCCTCGCCGACCTCGTCCCGGGCCAGCGACAAAAGCCGCAGCGCCTCGGCCGGCCCGGCCACCACCAACATCGCCGCCGCCTCGGCCCTTGGCCGCGGGAACAGCCGCAAGCTCGCCGCGGTGATCAGCCCCAGCGTCCCCTCGGACCCGATCAGCAGGTTCCTGAGGTCGTACCCGGTGTTGTCCTTCCTGAGCCGCTTCAGCCCCGCCATCACCGACCCGTCTGGCAGCACCGCCTCGATCCCGAGGCAGAGGTCGCGGGCATTGCCATAGCGCAGCACGTTCACGCCCCCGGCATTGGTGGCCAGATTCCCGCCGATCCGGCAGGACCCTTCCGAGGCCAGCGCCAGCGGGAACAGCAGCCCCACCGAAGCCGCCGCCGCATGGACATCGGCCAGGATCGCCCCGGCCTCGGCGATCAGCACCGCCTCGTCGGCATGGACGGCGCGGATCCGCGTCATCCGCTCCATCGACACGACCAGCGGCGCCGGCCCCTCGGGCGCGATCTGCCCGCCCACCAGCCCGGTGCCGCCGCCGAAGGGCACCACCGGGGTCCGGGTCGCCGCCGCGGCGCGGATCACCGCCTGCGCCTCGGCCACGCTGCTTGGGGCCACCACCGCCAGCGCCTGGCCGGTGAAGCGGCCGCGGGGTTCCTCCAGATAGGCCGGGGTGGTCTCGCGGAAGGCGGCGGGCGGCAGGCTCGCGCGCAGAAGGGCGAGCACCTCGCCGCAGGCAGGGTCAGTCATCGTCCCTCAGATATGCCGGTTCCAGGACCATCACCGTAGGACGCGCCGGCAGGGTCTGCAACGACAGCTCGACGCTGGTCGCGCCGGTCCGGTCGATGGCGAAGTCGCCCGCCATGCCGGCGAGGAACACCTCGAGCGTGCCGGGTCCGAACCAGTGGATCGGGATCACCACCGAGGACCGCAGCCGCTGCAGCACCCGGATCATCGACGGCAGGTCCAGCGTCATGCCGCCATCGACTGGGGCCATCACCACGTCCAGCCGGCCGATCGCGGCATATTGCTCGGGCGTCGGTTCGTGGTGCAGGTGACCTAGATGGCCGATGCAGAGGCCCGCCACCTCAAAGATGAAGATCGAATTGCCGTCCCTGCCCCGGGTCGGATCGCCCGACCGGATGTCGGTGGTCACGTTCCGCACCAAGAGCTCGTCCAGCTCCAGATAATGCTCGGCCGAGCCGCCTTCTGGGTTCCAGCCGGGCAGCACATGGGGGATGCGCGGGTTTGGGCTGGGCGTCCAGTGGGTGGAATGGGCCCGGTTCATCGTCGCCACCTCGGGCACGAAGTCGGTCGGGCCAAGGTGGCGGGCGTAATCCGTCACCACGCTGTGCCCCGCCGGGGTCTGCAGCAGCACCATGGAATGGCCCAGATAGCTCAGCCGCACCGTCTGGTCGGGCAGCGGATCGCGGAAGCCGGCCTTGTGCAGATGCGCCGCGCCGGGGTCGCGGTCGGAAAGGGCGATGCAATGGCTGGGCAGATAGTCCTGCCCCGTGGCCGGCAGGGCCAGAAGCGCAAGCAGAACGGCGGACGCGATCCGGAGCATGGCACACCTCAGGTCAGCACGCCCTTGACCTAGCACGCGGGCCCGGCGCGTCACGGGGGGGCCGCGGCGGGAACCCTAGAGCGCGGTCGACCGACCGCGGCGGTCGTTCCTGAGGTTGGCGTAGAGCACATGGTTGCGCCAGCGCCCGTTGATCTGGAGATAGCTCTGCGCCACGCCCTCGTACTTGAAGCCGCTCGATTCAAGCACCCCGCGCGAGGCGGTGTTCTCGGGCAGGCAGGCGGCCTCGATCCGGCTCAGGTCCATCACCGCGAAGGCGTGGTGGACCACGGCGCGGATCGCCTCGCTCATGTAGCCCTGCCGGGCATGGCGCTCGCCGATCCAGTAGCCCAGGGTTCCCGCCTGCGCCGGGCCGCGGCGGATGTTGTCGAGCGTGATCGCGCCCAGCAGCGCCTCGGTCGAGCTTTCGAACAGGAACAGCGGCAGCGCGGTGCCGTTGTCGATGCAGCGCCGCGCCCAGCGGACCCGGTGGGTGAAGCCGCGCCTTGTCAGGTGGTCGGCGGCCCAGGTCGGCTCCCAGGGTTTCAGGAATTCCGTGCTTTCCCGGCGCAGCAGCACCCAGGGTTCGAAATCCGCATGGGTCGGCGGGCGGAGGCGCATCCGCTCGGAAGCGATCTGCACCTCTCGCCGCTTCAGGCGGATCATGCCGCCAGACGCGACCTGAGATCGTCGAGCGCGGGCGCTCCGGACACCGGGCCGTAAAGCGCCATGGCCGCCGGGGCCCGCGACACCAGCTGCGTGCCGTAGTCGCGCATCTCGCGCGTGCCGACCGCATCGATCATCCGGATCGTCTCGTCGATGCCGGGCACCCGGTCCCAGATCGACAAGAGCCGCGCCAGCCGCTCGGCCCGCGAGGACGGGCTTTCCAGCCCCATCAGCAGCCCGGCCTTCATCTGGGCGCGGGCGCGGGCGACCTCCTCGTCGGTCATGGTGTCGGCGGCCTTGCGCAGTTCGTCGATAGTCACATGGGCCAGTTCGCCCAGCTGCTCGCTGCCGGTGCCGGCATAGATCGTGGTCATGCCGGTATCGGCATAGGCCGAGGCCTGGGCGAAGATGGTGTAGCACAGGCCGCGCTTCTCGCGCAGTTCCTGGAACAGCCGCGAGGACATGCCGCCCCCCAGCGCGGTGGCGAAGACCTGCGCGGTATAGACATCGGTGTCGCGGTAGCTGGGGCCTTCCAGCGCCAGGGCGAAATGCACCTGCTCCAGCGCCTTGTCGGCGCGGCGTTCGCCGAAGGCGAAGCGGGCGGGTTCCGGCACCGAGGACGGCCGCGGCTTGAGATGGCCGAACAAGCGTTCCGCCTCGACGACGATCTGGTCGTGGTCCACCGAGCCGGTCGCCGACAGGATCATCTGGCCGGGGCCATAGCGTTCGCGCACGAAGCCGAACAGATCCTCGCGGTTGAAGGCGGAAACGCGCGCCGCCTCGCCCAGGATGGTGCGGCCGATCGGCTGTTCGGGATAGGCCACTTCCTGCAGCCAGTCGAAGACGATGTCGTCGGGCGTATCCAGCGCCTGCCCGATCTCCTGCAGGATGACGCCGCGTTCGACCTCGATCTCGGAAGGGTCGAAGACCGGATTCAGCACGATGTCGGCGATCACGTCCAACGCCAGCATCACGTCGTCTTCCAGCACCCGCGCGTAATAGGCGGTCATCTCGCGCGAGGTATAGGCGTTGATGTAGCCGCCCACATCCTCGATCGCCTCAGCGATCTGCAGCGCGCTGCGCCGTCCGGTGCCCTTGAACGCCATATGCTCGAGGAAATGGGCGATGCCGTTCTGCTCGGGGCGCTCGTGGCGTCCGCCGGCGTTGATCCAGACCCCCAGTGCGGCGGATTTCAGGCCCGGCATCCGCTCGGTGACGATGCGCAGGCCGTTGGACAGGCGGTGGATCTCGACGCTCACGTGGATGCTTTCTCCTCGATCAGCCGTTCGATGGCCCGCAGATCGTTGGCGACCTCGGTCATCCGCTCCGGACGCTCATACAGATCTGCCATGCGTTTTGGAAGGGCGGGCCTGATTCCGGTCGCGTTTTCCACAGCATCAGGGAATTTTGCCGGATGCGCGGTGGCCAGCGCGACCATCGGTACGCCCTCGCCCGCCGCTTCCAGCGCCACCTTCACCGCGACGGCGCTGTGCGGGCAGAGGATTTCGCCGGTCTCGGCATGGACCCGGGCGATGGTCGCCATCGTCTCGTCCTCGCTGGCGCGGCCCGAGGCGAAGCTGTCGCGCAGAAATTCCAGCGCGCCCTGGCTGACCGGGAAGCTGCCGGTGGCGGAAAGCTCTGCCATCTGCGCGGCCACCGCCGTGCCGTCGCGGCCATAGGCGTCGAACAGCGCGCGTTCGAAGTTCGACGACACCTGGATGTCCATCGACGGGCTGATCGAGGGCACCACGGTGCCGCGCGTATAGGCGCCGGTGACAAGGGTCCGGTGCAGGATGTCGTTCTGGTTGGTGGCGATCACCAGCCGGTCGATCGGCAGGCCCATCCGGCGGGCGATGTAGCCGGCGAAGACATCGCCGAAATTCCCCGTCGGCACGGTGAAGCTGACCTTGCGGTGCGGCGCGCCTAGCGCGGTGGCAGCGGCGAAGTAATAGACCACCTGCGCCAGCACCCGCGCCCAGTTGATCGAGTTTACGCCGGCCAGCCGCATCCGGTCGCGGAAGGCGAAGTCGTTGAACATGTCCTTCACCCGGGCCTGGCAATCGTCGAAATCGCCGTCCAGCAGCAGGGCGTGGACATTGGCCTCGGTCGGCGTGGTCATCTGCCGGCGCTGCACTTCCGAGGTGCGGCCTTTGGGAAGCAGGATGAAGATGTCCACCGCATCGAGACCGCGGAAGGCCTCGATCGCCGCCGACCCGGTGTCGCCGCTGGTGGCGCCGACGATGGTCACCCGTTCGCCCCGGCGGCTCAGCGCCGCCTCGAACAGCTGGCCGATCAGCTGCATGGCGAAGTCCTTGAAGGCCAGCGTGGGGCCATGGAACAGTTCCAGCAGGAACAGGTCCGGGCCAAGCTGGGTCAGCGGTGCGCGCGCCGGATGGGCGAAGCTGGCATAGGCGCGGTCGATGGCGCCGCGGAAATCCGCCTCGCTGAAGGCGTCGCCGACGAAGGGCCACATGACCCGGAAGGCGATCTCCTCATAGGGCAGGCCGGCCATGGCGGCGATCTCGGCCGCTGTCAGGGTCGGCACGGTCTCGGGGACATAGAGCCCGCCGTCGCGGGCCAGCCCGGCCAGCATCGCGTCTTCGAAGTTCAGGACCGGCGCGGCGCCGCGGGTGGAGATGTAACGCATGGGGTCTTCAGCTTTCCTTTGCGCGGCGGCGCAGCCCAGCCAGCCAGTAGAGGCTCATCGCGGCCCAGACCGCGGCAAGCAGGAACCAGGTGATGGCGTATTGCAGATGGTCGTTGGGGATGCCAGCGCCGTCGACCGGCATCGCCGCCACGGCGGGCGGGTCTTCGCTTGTGCTGCGCACCACCAGCAGCACCGGCTCGGTCCCCAGCGCGGCAGCCAGAGCGGGCACGTCGCGGGCGAACCAGATCCCGGTCTTGGCGTCCGGCGCCGGGGTGTAGCCGTCGACCTCGTCGGGCCAGTGCAGGGTGCCGGTCAGGGTCGCGGCGACCGCGGGCAGCGCGCTGCGCCGCTCGGCGTCGGGCAGGAAGCCCCGGTCCACAAGGATGCGCCGGCCCCCGGTGGTGAAGGGGGCGATGACCCGGAAGCCGGGTCCGAACCGCTTGTGGCTGGCCTGGACGAGGATCGCCGGCGTGCCGATCTCGCCCGTCGCGGTGACGGCCAGGTATTCGTCAAGGACAGGATCCGGCATCGCCGGCAGCGGCACCGGCGCCGCGGCAATGCGGGCATCGATCCGGGCGAGGATCTCCTGCTTCCATTCCAGCCGCTGCAACTGCCAGACGCCGAGCCAGATCAGCAGCGCAAGGCCGCCCAAGGCGAAGATGAACCCGGTGACGATCCGCACGCGGCGATTCCTGTCCTGTATCCGCGGCTCAGCCGGCAAGGCGGACGGCAGGCAGCCGCCCCGTCCGACGGCATCGCGCCCAGGCGCAGGCCCTTGCGATCATCGCCATGGTTCCGTCCGGTCCTCCCAACGCAGCGGGGGTGCAGCCGCACGGGCCGCACCCCCGATCAACGCGAAAGCGATTCCGCGCCGCGATCAGCCGCCCCAGATATAGACCGCGGCGAACAGGAACAGCCAGACCACATCGACGAAGTGCCAGTACCAGGCGGCCGCCTCGAAGCCGAGGTGGCTTTCCGGGGTGAAGTGGCC
Organism: Meridianimarinicoccus sp.; assembly: GCA_044221805.1. Classification (GTDB taxonomy): domain Bacteria; phylum Pseudomonadota; class Alphaproteobacteria; order Rhodobacterales; family Rhodobacteraceae; genus Meridianimarinicoccus. Next base: position 10,928 of record JBGAOK010000025.1, on the reverse strand, counting down.
GCGGATGGTGCGCATCAGGCAGATGAACAGGAAGATCGTCCCGATGATCACATGGGCACCGTGGAAGCCGGTCGCCATGAAGAAGGACGCACCATAGATGTTGCCCGAGAAGCCGAAGGCGGCATGGCTGTATTCCAGCGCCTGGAACGCGGTGAACAGGGCGCCCAGCAGGATCGCCAGGACCAGGCCCCACTTCATGTCCTTGCGGTTGTTCTCGTGCACCAGCGCGTGGTGCGCCCAGGTCGCGGCGGCGCCCGAGCACAGCAGGATCAGCGTGTTGATCAGCGGCAGGTGCCAGGGGTCGAAGGTCTCGATCCCCTTCGGCGGCCAGGTCTGGAACTCGGCCGGCAGCATCGGCCCGCCGGGATACATGGCGTGCTTGAAGAAGTTCCAGAACCACGCCGAGAAGAACATCACCTCGGACATGATGAACAGGATGAAGCCGTAGCGCAGGCCGATCAGCACCACCGGCGTGTGGTCGCCCACCTGGTTCTCGGTGACGGTGTCGGCCCACCAGCCGAACATCACGTAAAGCACCATGACCACGCCGGCCAGGAAGATCCAGGGACCGTGGTCGTGCATGAACAGGACAGCGCCGAACAGCATGACGAACGCCCCGAGCGCGCCGATGAAGGGCCAGATCGACGGCTGCAGGATGTGGTAGTCGTGGTTCTTTTCGTGGGCCATGGGAACTCGGTCTCTCTCGCGGGGATCAGTTCACGGAAGTCGTGTCTTGCGTCGGGGCGGGCAGCCGGGCTTGCCGTTCGGGCGGAAGCTCGGCCGGATAGAACGTGTAGGACAGGGTGATGGTGTGGATGAACTTCGCCTCGGCATCGGCGACGATGGCGGGGTCGACATAGAAGGTCACCGGCATCATCACGGTTTCGCCGGGTTCGAGCACCTGCATGGTGAAGCAGAAGCAGTCGATCTTGGTGAAGTAGCCGCCCGCCAGATCGGGCGTGACGTTGTAGGTGGCGCGCCCGGCCACGGGCCGGTCGGTCGGGTTCGTGGCCTCGTAGAAGGCCAGCCCGGTCTCGCCGATCTTCAGGGTCATCTCGCGCACGGCCGGCTTGAAGTGCCAGGGCAGCGCCCGGTCGGTCGAGGCGTCGAAGCGCACCGTCACGGTCTTCTCGAGCACCCGGTCGGCGCCGGTGGCGGCGCTGACCGTGGCGCCGGCATATCCGGTCACGCGGCAGAACCACGAATAGAACGGCACCGCCGCGAACGACAGCGAGGCCATCAGCACGGCCACGCCCACCAGCAGGGCGGCGGTCTTGCGGGGCCCCGACCCGGCGCTCATTGTCCGGTCCCCGCGGTGGCCCCGGGACGGGGGGCGAAGTCGTCAAGATGGGGCGGATGCTGCCCGACCTTGGCAATGGTCAGCCCGAACACCACCGCGACGAAGGCCGCCAGCACCAGACCCAGGCCCAGATTGCGGCCGAAGCGGCGGCGGTGCAGTTCGTGTTCGCGGCGGAAGGCGGCCATCAGACGGCCCCTCCCACATGGGCGAGCGCAAGTTCGAGCCCGCGATCGGCCAGCAGCGCGCTGAAATGGGCGAAGAGATACAGGATCGAGAAGGCGAAGAAGCGCTTCTCGACCGTGTAGCGGTCGGCCTCGGCCCGGGTCTCGTCCCGGCGGGCGATGGCGACCGCGCCCTTCAAGAGCCACAGGTTCATCCCCACCGCCACCGTCAGGTAGACCGGCCCGCCGATCGCGGTGAAGCCGATGCCCAAGGCCAGCAGCGCCAGCGCGACGGAATAGGCCAGGATGTGCCGGCGGGTGGCGGCGCGGCCATGGGTCACGGTCAGCATCGGCACGCCGGCATCGTCGTAATCCGACTTCATGAACAGCGCCAGCGCCCAGAAATGCGGCGGCGTCCACATGAAGATCAGCGCGAACATCAGCACGCTTTCCAGGCTGATCCCGCCGGTCACCGCGGCCCAGCCGATCATCGGCGGGAAGGCCCCGGCGGCACCGCCGATGACGATGTTCTGGGGCGTCCAGCGCTTCAGCCACATCGTGTAGATGACGACATAGAAGAAGATCGTAAAGGCCAGCAGCCCGGCCGCGACTAGGTTCGACGCCAGCCCGAGCATGACGACGGCGATGCCGGACAGGGCCAGGCCGATCGACAGCGCCTCGTCCGCGTCGATGCGGCCAGCGGGAACCGGGCGGCTGCGCGTGCGGCGCATCACGGCGTCGATGTCGGCGTCCCACCACATGTTCAGGGCGCCGGCAGCACCGCCGCCAAGCGCGATGAACAGGATCGAGGCGAATCCCACCATCGGATGCACCCCGCCGGGCGCCACGGCGAGCCCCACGAAGGCGGTGAACACCACCAGCGACATCACCCGCGGCTTGAGAAGGGCGACATAGTCGGCAAACCCCGCCTCGGGGGTCTGGGACTGGGAAAGGACGGTGCTTGCGTCGGTCATCACGATCTCCCGCCCCCGGCGCGGCAGTGCCGCCCGGAAGGCCCTGGCCTCAGCGGGAGGCGACTTCCACACTCTGCGGCGTACCGGCGTATTCCTGCTTGGCCTGGGCCAGCCATTCGGCATAGGCCGCCTCGCTGACCACCTTCACGGTGATCGGCATGTAGGCGTGGTCCTTGCCGCACAGCTCCGAGCACTGGCCGAAGAACACGCCTTCGGTCTCGGCCGCGAACCAGAGTTGCCCCAGCCGGCCCGGCACCGCGTCCTGCTTCACGCCGAAGGCCGGGATGGTCCAGGAGTGGATCACGTCGGCGCCGGTGGTCTGCACCACCACGGTCTTGCCGATCGGCACCACCACGGCAGTATCGGTGGCGAGAAGGTACTCGTCATCGGCATAACCGTTCGCGGCGAGGTCTTCCTTCGGCAGCATGAACGAATCGAACGAGAAGCCCTCGTCGACGTATTCATAGCTCCAGAACCACTGGTTGCCAGTCGCCTTGATGGTGATGTCGGCCACCGGGATCTCCTGCTGCTTGAACAGGATCGGCAGCGAGAAGGCGCCGATGAACACCAGGATCAGGATCGGCCCGATGGTCCAGGCGATCTCGAGCGGCGAGTTGTGGGTGAAGCGCGCGGGCTTCGGATTGGCGCGTTCGTTGAAGCGCAGGGCGACGATGGCCAGCAGCGCGGTGACCAGGATCACGATGGCCGTGATGATGATCAGGATGAAATGGTCGAGCCACTGCAGGTCGCGGGCGAGCACCGTGGCGGCAGGCTGGAAGCCCATCCCGCCCTGATGCGGTCGGCCGATCACCGGCAGCGCGTCCTGCGCTGCGGCCATGCCGGCAAGAGTCGTTCCAAGCGATGCGAGCGCGAACAGGGCAAGGCCGGCCTTGGGCATCAATCGGGCTTTGGTCAGGTGCATGGTCTCTTCCCGCGGGTTCCGTGCAGGAAGATTCAGGCGCCCCTTGCCGGGTGCGTGCCTCCCCTGCCGAATTCATCGTTGTTGTGTCTGGGACCAACAACCATATTTGCCAGTGCCGGACAAGATTTCTCGGCGCGACTTTCGGATCGGTTTGATCCGGATCAAGGACAGGAACCGGGATCACATGACTGCTGGCCGTTTCGACCCTTTCACCTCCCATGTCGACCCGGATGCCGCGCTGCGCCTGCTGAAGGCCGCAACCGATGGCGCCGACGACGGCGAGCTGTTCCTGGAACGGCGCCGGTCCGAGGTTCTGGGCTTCGACGACGGTCGGCTCCGGACGGCCAGCTTCGACGCCGCCGAGGGATTCGGCCTGCGCGCGGTCCGGGGCGAGACCTGCGGCTATGCCCATGCCACCGAGATCAGCGAATCCGCGATCCGGCGCGCCGCCGAGACCGCACGGCTGGCTGTTGGCGCCGGCGGCGGCACCCTGGCCGCGGGGCCTGCGGGCACCAACCGCCGGCTCTATGCCGACGACGACCCGCTGGACGAGATCGGCTTCGCCGCCAAGGTCGAGACGCTGCGCGCGATCGACGCCTTCGCCCGCGAGCTCGACCCGCGGGTGGTTCAGGTTTCGGCGTCGCTGACCGCCGGGTTGCAGGAGGTGGTGATCCTGCGCCCCGACGGCGCCCTGGTCGCCGATGCCCGCCCGATGACGCGGCTGAGCCTTGCGGTGATCCTGGAACAGGAGGGTCGGCGCGAGACCGGATCCCACGGCGCCGGCGGGCGCCAGCCGCTCGGCCTCGTCACCGATCCGGCGCATTGGCAGGCGGCCGTGCGCGAGGCGATGCGCATCGCCGAGGTCAACCTGGCCGCCGAACCGGCGCCCGCCGGGGTGATGGACGTGGTGCTGGGCCCGGGCTGGCCGGGGATCCTGCTGCACGAGGCGGTGGGCCACGGGCTGGAGGGCGATTTCAACCGCAAGCAGACCTCTGCCTTCTCGGGCCTGATCGGCCAGCGGGTCGCCGCGCCGGGCGTCACGGTGGTGGATGACGGCACCATCCCGAACCGCCGCGGATCGATCACCGTGGACGACGAGGGCACGCCCTCGGGCCGCACGGTGCTGATCGAGGACGGCATCCTGGTGGGCTACATGCAGGACCGGCAGAACGCCCGGCTGATGGGGGTCGCCCCCACCGGCAACGGCCGGCGCGAGAGCTTCGCGCATCCGCCGATGCCGCGGATGACCAACACGATCATGCTGGGCGGCAGCGAGGACCCGGCCGCGATCCTGGCCGGGCTCGAGGACGGGATCTACGCCGTGGGCTTCGGCGGCGGCCAGGTCGACATCACCAACGGCAAGTTCGTCTTCTCCTGCACCGAGGCCTACCGGGTTCGCAACGGCAGGGTCGGCGCGCCGGTCCGGGGCGCCACGCTGATCGGCGACGGCCCGACGGCGATGCGCCAGATCCGGGCGATCGGCAACGACATGGCGCTGGACCCGGGCATCGGCAATTGCGGCAAGGCCGGGCAATGGGTGCCGGTGGGCGTGGGCCAGCCGACGCTCAGGATCGGCGGGCTGACCGTGGGCGGCTCGGCCGCCTGACCGCGGCCCCTGCCGATTCCTGCCGGACGGGCGCGGATTTTTTGCTGCGCCCGTTTTCCTTTACCCGGAATTAACCCTGAGTCGTCAGATATGGTCTCACCCCTCGGGCGGAGCCGCGATGACGCAAGGACTGGGTTCTTCCACGACCACACCCCTCACCCCACCAAAGATGGAAGAAGACAGGTCGTCGTGGCTCCGCCTCTATCGCTCCCGGGGGGTCGGGGTTCACACATTCTTTCGCCTGATGCGCGAACACGGGTCTGCCGTGGCCGTGCTGGCGGCCCTGCCCGAACTCGCTGCCCGGGCCGGCGTGCGCGACTACGCGGTTGCCGCGCCCGATGACATCCGCGCCGAACAACAGGCCGCGCGGCGCTTCGGCGCCCGGCTCGTCTGCATCGGCGATCCTGACTACCCGCCGCTTCTGGCCCGCATCGACGACCCGCCGCCGCTGTTCTGGGCCAAGGGCGACCTGACCCTGCTGGCCCGCCCGGCCGTCGCGCTGGTCGGCGCGCGCAATGCCTCGAGCCTGGGCGAGCGGATGGCGAAGCAGCTGGCGCAGGAACTGGGCCGCGCCGGGCTTGTCACCGTCTCGGGCCTGGCCCGCGGCATCGACGCTGCCGCCCACGAGGCCAGCCTGAAGTCCGGCACCATCGCGGTCCAGGGCGGCGGCATCGACCTCCCCTACCCGGCCGAGAACGACGCCCTGTTCCGCCGGATCGGCGAGGTCGGCTGTCTGGTCTCGGAACAGCCCATGGGCCTTGCGCCCCAGGCCCGGCATTTCCCGCGGCGCAACCGGATCATCTCGGGCATCGCCCGGGCGCTGGTGGTGGTCGAGGCCGCGGCGCGCTCGGGCAGCCTGATCACCGCGCGCAACGCGCTGGACCAGGGCCGCGAGGTGCTGGCGGTGCCCGGCCACCCCTTCGACGCCCGCGCCAGCGGCTGCAACATGCTGATCCGGGACGGCGCGACGCTGATCCGCTCGGCCGCCGACATCCTCGAAGCGCTCGGCCCGCTGGCAGGGGACGTCGCCGGGGCGGCGGCGGACCCGGACGAAATGTCCCACCCGTGGGAGGACGAGGTTACGCCGGCGCCGCTGCCCGCAGCCGGGCCCGCCCCGACGCCCCCCGGGACCCACCATGCGCGGATCCTCGCCCGGCTCGGCCCCACGCCGCTGGCCGAAGACCAGTTGATCCGCGACCTCAGACTGCCCGCCGCGCAGGTCGCCCCGGCGCTTCTGGATCTGGAGCTTGACGGCCGGATCCAGCGCCACGCCGGCGGTCTGGTGTCGCTCGCCTGAGCACGCTGCGGCGCGGCATCAATGCCGCAGCCGCAAATCCGTGTCATTGACAAGCCCTGCCCCCGGCCCACATCTAGCGCCCTATCGCTGGGTTCGCCCTGAACTGGAGCCGTTCGCATGCCGGTAGTCGTAGTCGAGTCCCCCGCAAAGGCCAAGACGATCAACAAGTACCTGGGGGATAACTACACGGTTCTCGCATCTTACGGCCATGTCCGCGACCTTCCCGCCAAGGATGGATCGGTCGACACCGACAACGGATTCGCGATGTTGTGGGAGGTCTCGGCGGATTCGCGCAAGCACGTGAAGGCGATCGCCGACGCGCTGGCCCATGACGACGAGCTGATCCTCGCCACCGACCCCGACCGCGAGGGCGAGGCGATTTCCTGGCACCTGCAGCAGACGCTGACCAGCCGCAAGGCGATCAAGAAGACCACCCAGGTCAGCCGCGTGGTGTTCAACGCGATCACCAGGTCGGCGGTGACCGAGGCGATGAAATCGCCCCGCCAGGTCGACGCGCCGCTGGTCGAGGCCTATCTGGCGCGCCGGGCGCTGGACTATCTGGTCGGCTTCAACTTGTCGCCGGTGCTGTGGCGCAAGCTGCCCGGCGCTAAGTCGGCCGGGCGGGTGCAGTCGGTCTGCCTGCGCCTGATCGTCGAGCGCGAGATGGAGATCGAGGCCTTCCGCCCGCGCGAATACTGGTCGGTGCGCGCCATCCTCGACACCCCCCGCGGCCAGAGCTTCGAGGCGCGGCTAACCGTGCTGGGCGGCAAGAAGCTCGACCGCTTCGATCTGGCCAATGCCACCGCAGCCGAACTGGCGGTGCAGGCGGTCGCGTCGCGTCCGCTTCAGGTCAGGTCGGTCGAGGCCAAGCCCGGCACCCGCAACCCGGCGCCGCCCTTCATGACCTCGACCCTGCAGCAGGAGGCCAGCCGCAAGTTCGGCTTCGGGGCGCGCCAGACCATGAACGCGGCACAGCGGCTCTACGAGGCCGGGCACATCACCTACATGCGGACCGACGGCATCGACATGGCGCCCGAGGCGGTGATGGCCGCCCGCGACGCGATCCGCGACCGCTTCGGCGAACCCTACCTGCCGAAGTCGCCGCGGATGTACAAGAACAAGGCCAAGAACGCCCAGGAAGCTCACGAGTGCATCCGGCCGACCGACATGAGCCGGGACGCCGACAGCCTTAAGGGGCTCGAATCCGACCAGCGCCGGCTTTACGACCTGATCTGGAAACGCACCATCGCCAGCCAGATGGAAGCGGCGCGGCTGGAACGCACCACCATCGACGTGGCCAGCCCCGACGGCGAGGTGGTGCTGCGCGCCACCGGGCAGGTGATCCTGTTCGACGGCTTCATCCGGGTCTACGAGGAAGGCCGGGACGACGCCGGCGACGAGGACGGCGCCCGCCTGCCCCAGGTCTTCGAGGGCGAGACCGTGACCCCGGCGAAGGCCGCGCTGGCGGCGGATTTCGCGAAGGCCACCGCGGGCGACAGCCCCGCGACCGCGGACGACGGCGCCCGCCGCCACGCGGCGGCGATCCTGTCGGCCAATGGCGCGATCCTCGGCCAGCAGCATTTCACCCAGCCGCCGCCGCGCTATACCGAAGCCTCGCTGGTCAAGCGGATGGAGGAGCTTGGCATCGGCCGGCCCTCGACCTATGCCTCGATCGTCACCACGATCCAGGAACGCGGCTATGTCACCAAGGACGCCGGACGGCTGATCCCCGAGGACAAGGGGCGGCTGGTGACCGCCTTCCTGGTCAACTACTTCAGCAAGTATGTGGGCTACGACTTCACCGCCGACCTGGAAAGCCAGCTCGACGACGTGTCCGCCGGGGAACGCGACTACCGCGAGGTGCTGGACCATTTCTGGCGCGACTTCCGCGCCGCGCTGGACGAGACCGCCGAGCTGCGCATCACCGAGGTGCTCGAGAAGATCAACGAGGTGCTGGAGCCGCACCTGTTCCCCGCCCGGGACGATGGCGGCGACCCGCGGCTGTGCCCGAACTGCGGCAAGGGGCGGCTCTCGATGCGCACGGCCCGGTCCGGCAGCGCCTTCATCGGCTGCTCGAACTATCCCGAATGCCGCTACACCCGCCCGTTCGGCCCGCCGGGCATGGACGAGGGCGCCGCGATCGACCCCGACGGCACCCTGCTGGGCCAGGACGCCGGCGACCCGATCACGCTCAGGAAGGGCCGCTTCGGCCCCTATGTGCAGCGCGGCGAGGTGACCGAGGACAACCCCAAGCCGCCGCGCGCCTCACTGCCGAAGGGCTGGGAACCGGCCGGGATGACGCTCGAGAAGGCGGTGCAACTGCTGTCACTGCCGCGCGAGATCGGCCCGCACCCGGACGACGGCGAGATCATCTCGGCCGCCATCGGGCGCTATGGCCCCTATCTGCGCCACGGCACGCGCTCGGCCAACATCCCCGATGTAGAGGAGGTCTTCACCATCGGCATGAACCGGGCGGTGGAGCTTCTGGCGCTCAAGGCGGCGCCGGGCCGTGGCCGCCCCGCGGCGGCGAAACCCCTGAAGGAACTCGGCGCCCACCCCGACGGCGGCGCGGTCAGCCTGATGAGCGGGCGCTACGGGCCCTATGTGAAATGGGACAAGGTCAACGCCACCCTGCCCAAGGATGCCGACCCCGAGACCCGCCAAGACGTCGGCCAAGTCGGCGGGCAAGACGGCGAGCAAGACGGCGGCCAAGACCGCGGGGACATCGGCGGCCAAGACGGCAGCCAAGACGGCGGCAAAACCGGCGGCAAAACCGGCGGGTGCCCGGAAGCCCGCCGCGAAAACCGGCACCTCCAAAGCGGCGAAGGCCGCCGGGGACAAACCGCGGGCGGCAGAATAGCCGGGGTGCCGCCGCGCCGCGGCGCGCTGTTGACACCCCCTGCTCCGGCCGTCAGAACAACTGCCAACTGACGGCTGGAGGATCGGTTTCCATGAAGAAGGTCTACGACTCGGCGAGCGCCGCGCTCGACGGTTTGCTGCATGACGGCATGCTGATCGCCGCCGGCGGCTTCGGGCTCTGCGGTATCCCCGAGCTGCTGATCGACGCGGTCCGCGACAGCGGGGTCAAGAACCTGACGATCGCCTCGAACAATTGCGGCGTGGACGGCTTCGGGCTGGGCAAGCTCCTGGAAACCCGCCAGATCAGCAAGATGATCTCGTCCTATGTGGGCGAGAACGACCTGTTCATGAAACAGTACCTCTCCGGCGAGCTCGAGATCGAGTTCAACCCGCAGGGCACGCTGGCCGAACGGATGCGCGCCGGCGGCGCCGGCATCCCGGGCTTCTACACCAAGACCGGCGTCGGCACCGTGATCGCCGACGGCAAGGAACTGAAGGACTTCGACGGCGAGACCTACGTTCTGGAACGCGGCATCGTCGCCGACCTGGCCATCGTGAAGGCCTGGAAGGCCGACGACACCGGGAACGCAATCTTCCGCAAGACCGCCCGCAACTTCAACCCGCCGGCGGCGATGTGCGGCAAGGTCTGCGTCCTCGAGGTCGAGGAGATCGTCCCGCGCGGCAGCATCGACCCCGACCTGATCCACCTGCCGGGCATCTATGTGCACCGCCTGATCCAGGGCGAGCATGAGAAGCGGATCGAACAGCGCACCGTGCGCAAGCGCCCGGCCGCCTGAGCCCACGCGCGGGCCCCGCGGCGCCACTTATGCCGACGGCGGCCCGCCCCAGCCCTGACGGCCGCGGTGACGCCGGCCATGGATGCCGGCCCCCGGCACCGTCCACCGAAATCCGACCGCGCAAGGTCCAGATGACCCGCGGTCTCGCCTCTGGAGGAAAGCTGACCATGCCCTGGGACCGCAACCAGATGGCCGCACGGGCGGCCGAGGAACTGGAAGACGGGATGTATGTGAACCTCGGGATCGGCATCCCGACGCTGGTGGCGAACTACACCGGCGACAAGGACATCACGCTCCAGTCGGAAAACGGCATGCTGGGCATGGGCCCCTTCCCCTATGAGGGCGAAGAGGATCCGGACCTGATCAACGCCGGCAAGCAGACCATCACCGAGCTGGACCGCACCAGCTATTTCGACAGCGCGACCTCGTTCGGGATGATCCGCGGCGGCAAGATCGCGGCGGCGATCCTCGGCGCCATGGAAGTGGCCGAGAACGGCGACCTGGCGAACTGGATGATCCCCGGCAAGCTGGTCAAGGGCATGGGCGGCGCGATGGATCTGGTGGCCGGCGTCGGCCGCGTGGTGGTGGTGATGGACCACACCAACAAGCACGGCGAATCGAAGGTGCTGAAGGCCTGCACCCTGCCGCTGACCGGCAAGGGCGTGGTCGACCGGATCATCAGCAATCTCGGCGTGCTCGACGTGGTCGAGGGCGGTCTGAGGATCGTCGAGCTGGCCGACGGCGTGACCGAGGCCGAACTGCGCGCCGCGACCGAAGCGACCATCGTCAACTGACCCCGCAGGTCCGGGGTGCGCCGGCGCCCCCGGATCAGCCCGTGCCGCGACGCGGCAGCTTTCCCGGCGGCCCCCGGATCCACCGACGAGGATCACTTCTGTTCGTGATGGACCGCCGCCCAGTCTGCCTCGGCGAACAGGCGGCCTTTCGTGGGTGGTGGACGCGCATTCCGGGGTAATCAGGTCGGGGATTCCGATCTGATCCGGTCACCTGTTCC